>JAIRSA010000168.1 GCA_031255695.1 Eubacteriales Family XIII. Incertae Sedis bacterium
GTCCTCTACAGCGACATAGCCGCTGCGGGCGGCGCTGTGCTCCCGGAAGGCAGCTATGTCATTGAAATAAGATGCACGCTGCCGGAAAGCCCGGACAGGGGCTACGGCACCATCAAATACAGCTGCTCATTCAGCGTGGACAGGGCGCCGGAGCCTGAGCTCGCGCTAGGCAGGCAGGAGCTGCTCCAGGGCGAGATCCTGCCGCTGAAGCTGGCCAATGTGCCCCCCGGCATAACGCCGGAGGCCGACACTGAGCTGGGCATGGCCGTGTTCATGCCTGATGGGGAGGGGGCGTGGTTCGCGGCAGTGCCGATAGGGAACGCGCAGCCGCCAGGGAGCTACAGCCTGAAGATCCGGGCAGGCGAGTGGGAGGCCGAGGCGGAGATCGCCGTGGGCGCCTACGCGTTCCCGAAGCAGAACCTGATCATTGACACGAGCGATCCTGTGATCAGCGAGGCGAACAGCCCGGCTGCCTATCAGGAGTACCGCGAAAAAATACCGCCGCTGTTCAATACATTTGACAGCGAACGGTACTGGCACGGCGTCTTCGAGGCCCCGGCGAAGGGGCGCGTCAGCACGGAATTCGGCACGATACGCTATACGAACGGGGACTATTCGAACTCGCGCAGCCACAACGGCATGGACATAGCGGCGCCTACGGGCACGCCCGTATACGCGCCCAACGCAGGGCGCGCCGTACTGGCCGAGCGGCTGCTGAACACGGGCAATACGCTCGTGATCGAGCATGGCGGCGGGCTCAAGACATATTACTTCCATATGAGCAGGATCGACGTGGCGCCTGGCGACATGATCGCAAAGGGCGACAAGGTAGGGGAAGTAGGGAGTACGGGCTATTCCACAGGGGCGCACCTGCATTACGAGATGCGCATAGGGGACAAGCCGGTAAGCCCGTCCATGCTGTTCGACGAAGCCGCCGCCCTCTACAGCCTAGAGCAGCCATAACGCCGCCGAGCCCGGCACTCGCGCGGCCCGCGCATGCCGCGCCCGCCGGCCTGTAACATCCAGCGGATGTGCGGAGCGCCCGCGCCAGCCGGCCCGCCAAAACCGAGGCCCCTGTTGCCGCGCCCGCCGGCCGCAGTGCTTGTGCCAGTCGGACTGGCGGCCGCCATAGCCGGCATCCATCATGCCTACGCGGGCTGTGGCCGTTGGCCGCGCCGCCGCGCATTACACATTCGCGGCGCGCTTCAGTTTCTTCGTCGTGGTCTTTACGAATTCCTCTTTCCGCAGGATGAACTTCCGCACGCGCTTATAGTTTTGCAGCTGCTGGTTGATGACATCGATATTCGACTGCAGCAGCTCGGACACCTTGCCCTCGTCAAGCTCGCCGAAGTCTGCGGCGATGGTCTCGTAGTCCGGACGGATCTGGGCGCACACCACCGGCCCGTTGTGGCCGTCCTCCTCGCCGTAGATCATGATCTCGTCTATATACCTGTTCCTCCCGAAGATGACTTCCAGTTCCTCCGGATATATGTTTTTTCCGGATTTTGCGACGATGACATTCTTTTTGCGCCCTGTGATATACAGGCAGCCGTGCTGATCCAGATGCCCCAGGTCGCCCGTGTGCAGCCAGCCGTCCTCAATGATCTCGGCGGTCTCGTCGGGCATATTGTAGTAGCCGAGCATCACATTGGGGCCCTTGAACATGACCTCGCCAATGCCCTGGCTGTCAGGATGGTCTATCCTTATGGTGGTCTTGCCGATGGGCTTGCCGACGGAGCGTTGGTCAGGCGGCAAATCTATGGGGGTGCCGCTGACGAGGGCGGTCGCCTCAGTGAGCCCGTAGCCCTGGAGCACCCTTATGCCCAGCTTCTCGAAATCCGCGCATATCTGGGGGTCTATGGGCGCGGCCCCAGTGAATATCATGCGCAGGCCGCCGAGTTCTTTGCGCGCAAAGCGGAAGAGCTGCTTGGAAAAATCGAAGCCCACGGTGCGGAAGAGCTTGTTGAGCCGGAGCCGCCGCTGCAGAATGCCCGTCTGGCCGGCCTTCTCGACATTTCGGAGGACGCGCCGCAGTATAGACTCGACAAGCAGCGGGACCGCCAGAAGCGTCGTGGAGCCCGATTCGGCCAGATTCTTCAGTATATATTTCAGGCCCTCGCCATAAGCGATGGATGCGCCCTTGGACAGCATGTACATCGTTCCGAGTATGGACTCGAAGCAATGGTGGTTAGGCAGAATGGAGAGGTTCCTGTCCTCGCAGCCAAGCCGCATGACGCCGTCGATGTCCCGCACGTTCGCGGCGATGTTCCTGTGGCAGAGCGACACGCCTTTGGGTATGCTCGTCGTGCCCGACGTGAACATCAGGACGGCGGGCGCCTCCGGGTCTATTTCCACATTCACATAGTCTATCAGGCGTTCGAGCGGCAGCTTGTGCCCTGCATCGACGAGCCCGGCCCAGGTGTCGTCCGGCGGCAGCTTGGCCGCCTCCGTGTACTGGCTCATCCTGAATTTGAAGCGTATGCCGGAATCCGCGAAGATCTCCTCGAAGCCTTCCGTGTAGAAAACGGCCATGCATCCCGCCCTGTCGAGCAGGTTGAAGATTTCGGCCTTCTTGAGCTGCCTGTCGATGGGCACCACTATGCCTACACCATTGATGACGGCCTGGTAGGCCACGGTCCATTGATAGCAATTCCCCCCAATCACGGCGATCTTCCCGCCCGTAAGCCCCAGATCCCTCAGTTTTGCCCCTAGCGCGGAGACATCTGACATGAATTGGCGGTAAGTGATGGCCTCGTATGGGCCGCCCTTGATCCGCTTTTGCAAAAATGCTGGTCTGTCGCTGTATTTCTCGGCGACTTGTGTCAACATGTCGCGAACTGTTTTGTATGTTGCCATTTCATCCCTCTCCGTGATGGTTTTGAGCGTATGGACGCCACTACATAAATATTACGTATAAAAGCCAATGGATATAGCTTACGGATATAATATTACCATAATAACTAAAAAAGCGAAACGTTTTTTCTTTCGATAAAAAAAATAGTTGCCAAAGATGCGCTCTTTATTGAATTTTATCGTGCAATATTGTATAATACCTACGTACCATGTCATATACCCCTTAACAATGGTTCTATGGCGAAAGGAGGGATCCTTAGTGTCGGCCGAGATCAAGTTCCTTACGATCGATGATGTAAGTGAAATGCTGCAAGTGACGAGAAGCACCGTCTACAACCTGAAAAAACGTGGTTTGCCTTTCATAAAGCTGGGCAAAAATATACGTTTCGACCAGGACGAAGTGATCGACTGGGTGAAGGCTAATCGTGAAGAGAGATACGGTGAGTCGATGTCTGATTGATTGTGCCATCCTCTGGACGCAGTGAATGTAATCCAAATCGAATAGCATCGAATACTATAAAACAGAGACGGCGCGTGTCCGTCTCTGTTTTGCGGTGGGGCATTAATTGGTGCATTTATGTAAACATCCATCCATGTCATGGACACATAATTATTGGCGCTGCCCGGTCCGATTGGCGCCGCCTGTCACGGTTGGCGCAGCCCGTCACGGTTGGCGCCGCCCGGTATGCGACCCCGCTAGTTATACAGCAGCTCCACCCACGGCACGCCCAGGAAGTTCAGTATCCCTTTCGCGTCCATCACCGCGAGCCTTTCGCGGAATTCGTCTGATTTCAGCAGCTCGACCTCTGTCCTGTTCGAATAGAACCCGTGCTCGATAAGCACCGCCGGCATGTTCGTGTTCCGTATGACGTAGAACCTTTCTGACTTGAGCCCGCGGTCCACAAGCCCGCTCGCCGGTATGGTGGCGTTCTGTATGGCCTTTGCCAGCTGCTCCGAGTAGCTGCCCTTTCTATATACGTAGATCTCCCATCCGTTGGTGGCGGTCCAGCCGTGGCCGAAGGCGTTCGCGTGTATGCTCACGAAGATGTCGCCGTCCGATTCGTTCGCGAACTTGCATCTGTCCGCTAGCGATACGTCCGTATCGTCGGGCACCGTGATGAGGACTTCGACGCCGTGCCTCTCAAGATGGAATCTTATCTTCTGCGCCATGTCCCTGTTGAACTCATACTCCATAAGCGAGTCGTCAGGGCTCCTCTTCCCTGGGGTCTCCGCGCCGTGGCCGGGGTCGAGCACCACTGACAGTTTCCCGTCAATGAGCGGCGAGAACATTACCGACGGGCTGGGGAAGTCCAGGTAAATTGTCTCGCGGCCGGGCGAGAAGCTTATTTCCGGATTCACTTTCTCCCTTATGCTCAGCACGATGCGCACGGCGTTCGTCGGCTTTGGCGGGCCTTGGCTGATGCCGCCGGAGCTGATGGCCGGGCCGCTGACAGCGGCGCCCGTGGCCGCCGCAGCGGTGTCCGGGGAGCCTGAGATGGCGCCGTCTGTAGGCTTTTCGCCGTCGCCTTCGGAGGCGCCTGTGCTGCCCGCGTCGCTGCTGCCTGTGCCCTCTTGGGCGCCTGCGTCCGCAGCGCCCCTTTGGGCATCCGTGGCGTCTGAGGCTTCGTGGCTTTTGCTGTCGCTATCGTCGCCTGTGCCCTGCCGGGCGTCCGTGCCTCCCTGGGCGGATGTGCCGCTTGCCCCCCCTGCGTCTCTCGTGTCCGGGGCGCCCAATGCCCCCTGCGTTCCGGGGCGGGCTGGGCTGCCCGCCACGAACTGCAATGCGCTGACGCCCTCGACTATGGAGATCTCGCGCTGCCATTCGAGCGAGCTTGTAGTCGTGTTCAGGGCCGCGCCTGCAAAGTCTATGTAAAAATGATCCCACTCCGCGACGCTTGTATAGCTGGGCAGGATGCCGGAGCCGGTTATCGTCACGCGGGTGCCCGTTTCCGAAGCGGTCACGTCGATCTTGTCGATGCTGACGCTCTTGGCAGGGGGCTTGTAGCTGTATATGTTCACGGTCCTGGCCGGCTCGTCCCATGTGACCGAGAAGTTCAGGGCCTCCGAGACGAATCTGACCGGTATCAGCGTCCGGCTGTCTATGATCTGGGCGGGCACGTCCAGGACGGCCTCCCTTCCGTTGATAAACGCGATAGCCGAATCGATGGTCAGGAGCACTTCTATATCGGAATACGAGATCGCCACCTTCGGCGGCGCCACGTTGTCATGCCATTCGACCGTGCCGCCCAGCGCCTCGAACACCGCCCGCGCGGGGACCAATGTCCTGTCGTTCACGATGACGGGCGGGACATCCGTGGCGATCTCCGCTCCGTCGATCTTCAGGCTGACCGGTGGATCCTGCGGCGGCACGCCATCGGCGTACGCGCTGGGGGCCGCGCCTGGCATAGGCAAAGAGGCCGGCAATATGGCGGCGGCTGTGAGCAATGCGCAGATGCGCGCCATGCGCGTCCTGCGGGTCCGTGCCTTGCGGCGTGTCAAATCTTCCATAATATACATTTTCACAACACCTGAAACGAGCCTTTCCTAAAATCAAATCGGCAAACCCCGGACGGCGCCCTGTCGTCTGTTTTGACGGCCGCCCTGCCGGGAACCAGCATGGCTGCCACAAAAGCAGCCCTATTGCACAAATAGTGGGTAGCATATATATAATACTACTAAATTTCTTTTTTTGTTGGAAATAACAGAATCTTAACAGAATTGTCATTGGCTTAAAACAAACTATTGACAATACATAGAATAAATGTTAATATAAGTAAAAATACGCTCGGCACGGGCCGGATGGGCGCCTGTGCCGGGTTTCAGGCTTTCGCCCGGTGAAGCCTTCGGCAAGCAAAGCCTTCGATAAGGCGAAACCGAAGGGATGCACGTGTCACGGGCGCGTGATAGGAGGTGGGCGCTGGATGGAGAAGAGGCCGATGCTTGAGAGGATACTGCAGCGGGAGAAGGACAGCAACCCGGCGGCGCTGAGGGCGCGGGCGCGGCGGAAGATAGGCATATGGGGCATGTCGTCCGGGGCGGGCGTGACACTGCTGGCCTTCTCGATCGCCCGGTATATCGCCAACCTGAAGCGGGAGGCGCCCGCGCTGCTGGAGCTCAGCGACGGCGACGAGGGGCATGCGGGATGGAACTACGACGCTATTGGCATAGACAAGAGGTTCGTGGGCCGCGAATATTTTTCGTATTATAGGGGCGTGAGCGAGGGCAGGCATATAAAGGACGCGCTGAACATGGACGAGGGCATAAACTGGGCGCTGAGGATCCCGGTGGAGGCGGACTGCTGCCTGGATCTGCAGCAGATGACCTCCCTCATAAATAATGTCGCGGGGGACATCACGGTATGCGATTTCTCCTCCCGCCTCTGCCTGGGCGTGGAGAACGCGGGCGACAGGGACGAGTGCTTCAGGAGGCTGCTGCGGGATATGTCGCTGATCATCTTCGTCGTCGATCCCGCGCCGTCGAAGCTGCTGGGCGGCGCGGCGCGCCTGTCGCTGATAAAAGAGCTGGAGCATGCGGGCGCCAATGTCCTTTACGTAATCAACAAGTTCCAGCGCGGGGTGAACAGGAAGGAGGTGCTCGGCTTCCTGAAGCCCGCGCGGAAGGCGCTGATCGGGCATATCGCGGCCGACGCCATCTATGAGGCGGAATACGGCTGCAAGAACCCCTTCCAGATGGCGCAGGTGAAGGAAGCCGTGGCGCCGGCCATAGAAACGGCGCTGGGGATGATGTGAGGCGCCAGCCGCGCTGTCGCCAAGACGATGTGAGGCGCCAGCCGCGCTGTCACCAAGACGATGTGAGGCGCATGCCGCGCTGTCGCCAAGACGATGTGAGGCGCCCGCCACGCCGCGCCAAGACGATGTGAAGCGCCCGCCACGCCGCCGCCCACACTGTTTCACAGAAAAAACATGAAACTGTAAACATTATGTAACATGGCATGGTTCCCAAAAAAATGCTATTGATGTATAATTATTAGCATAATGATTGAATATAAGAATGTGACTAAAACATATGGGGCGAATATAGGCTTGGATGATGTCAGCATCTCCATTGACAAGGGCGATTTCGTGTTCCTCGTCGGTCCCAGCGGGGCGGGGAAATCCACCTTTGTCAAGCTCATGCTCAAGGAGATAGAGGCGGATTCGGGCAGCATTGTCTTTGACGGCACCGAGATCACGAAGATGTCGAACCGGGAGATCCCAAGGCTGCGCCGCAATATTGGCATTGTGTTCCAGGATTTCAGGCTGCTGCCCAGGAAGACCGTATATGAGAACGTGGCCTTCGCCATGGAGATAATCCATGTCAGCCAGCGCTTTATACGCAAGCAGACGCCGCAGGCGCTAAGCCTTGTCGGGATAAGCGCCAAGGCGGGCAAGTACCCACATGAGCTTTCGGCGGGGGAGCAGCAGCGGGTGGCGATCGCCAGGGCGATCGTGAACAACCCTATGGTCCTCATCGCCGACGAGCCGACGGGCAACCTTGACCCGGATACAGCCTGGGAGATCATGGAGCTGCTTGAGCACATAAATACCAGGGGCGCGACTGTAGTCATGGTGACGCATGCCAAGGATATAGTGAACAGGATGGGCAAGCGCGTCATTGCCATAAAAGACGGGCGGGTCACGCGGGACGAGCGCAAAGGGGCCTATAGGCCTGACGAAGACGAGGCCGGAGCCGCCGGGGCACTCGATGGAGGTTTACCCGTCCTATGATCTATTCGATAAAACAGGCTTTCAAGCAGTTTTTCAGGAACGGCGCCATGTCAACGGCGTCCGTGCTTTCGATAACGGCCATATTGCTGATCCTTGGGCTCTTTTTCCTGCTCATAGTGAATGTCAGCAATATTGCCGCGCGTGTCGAAAACGATTTCGACAGCATACAGGTATACCTTCTGGACGAGGCGGACGAGGCCGCCGCCGACTACATCATGGGCGCGATCAAGGCCATGCCGGAGGTGCAGGAGGTGGAATTCCTGCCGCGTGAGCAGGCCATGGAGGACCTGAAGGCGAAGTTCGGCGACAAGGCATACCTGCTTGAGCTGCGCCAGGACAACCCCCTGCCCAACTCCATCATGATCAGGGTGGGGCTGATCGAGGATGCCGACAAGGTCGTGGAGTACGTGAGGGCCTTCGAGGGCATCGAGGGGATCAACTACTACAAGGAGACCGTGGAGCGGCTGATAAAGCTTAACCGCTTCATACAGTACGCCGGGCTCATGGTGATCTTCACCTTGGTCATCATCTCCGTGATCGTCGTGTCGAATACCATAAAACTCATGGTGCTGGCGCGCGAAAGGGAGATAGGCATAATGAAATACGTGGGGGCGACGAACTGGTTCATCCGGGGCCCCTTCCTGGTCGAGGGCATACTCATAGGGCTGATCTCGGCAGGGGTGTCCGTGGGGATCGTCGCGTTCATATATTATAAGATCGAAGAGGTGCTGGGGACGGATCTGCTTGTCATGCTTTCAAGCGGGCTTGTCTCGCACCGTTTCATGATAGAGAACCTAGCGGCCATATTTGCCGCCCTTGGCGTGAGCATAGGCGCATGCGGCAGCATCATATCGATGCGGAGGTTCCTGGATACGTAGGCAAAACAGCAACAGGAGGATTGCGGATGGATTTCAAGCGTTTGTTTTTGGCGGTTACCCTCATAGCCGCGCTGTCAGTCGCCGTGTTCGGCCCGGTATTTGCCGACGAACAGGAGGAGCTTGACAAGCTTAGGGCGCAGATAAGCCAGGCGGAGGCGCAGCGCAAGGAGGTCGACAAGCGTGATAAGAAGCTGGCGGAGGAGATCAAGGCGCTTGAGAAGAAGGTGGCGGCCACCGAAAGCGAGATATTGGCCATACAGGGCAATATAAACACGACGCAGGGCGAAATAGACGCGGTGGCGGCGGAGCTGGCGGCGATGGAGGCGGAGATCGCCGATCAGGACGCGGATATCAACGCACGGCTCAGGGCCATGTATATGAACGGGGACATGGGCTTCGTGGATGTGCTGCTGGGCGCGGCCGACATAGCCGATTTCATGGCGACGGCGGACATGGTGCAGAAGATCTTCGAAAGCGACGTGCAGCTGCTTGAGCAGATGGAGGCCAAGTACGCACTGATCGATGAGGCCAAACGCCGGCTGGAATCGCTGCGGCAGACGCTTGTATCCCAGCAGACCGCGCAGAAGGGCATGAAGGATGATCTGGAGGCGGACAAGGAAGCCGCCGCCCTGGCCAAGATAGAAACAGAAAAAGAGAAGAAGGAGCTTGCGAAGCTCCTGGACGACCTGAACGCCGAGGCGAACAGGATGATAGAGGAAATACGTAAGAAACAGGGGAACCAGGAGTTCGTAGGGGGCCAGCTGCTCTGGCCTGTGCCTGGGCATACGCGGATCTCTTCGGAGTTCGGCAACAGGATGCACCCCATACTCAAGGTGAAGAAGATGCATACGGGGCTTGACATACCGGCGCCGACAGGTACGCCGGTCATAGCGGCCAACGACGGCACTGTGATAAAGTCGGGATGGAACAACAGCTACGGCAATGTAGTCATCGTGGATCATGGCGGGCAGATCGTCACGCTTTATGCCCACAACAGCAGCCTGGCCGTGAAGGAGGGCGAGTATGTGTCGAAGGGGCAGACGATCGCCTATGTGGGGAGCACTGGCAACTCCACCGGGCCGCATTGCCATTTCGAGGTGCGCGTCAACGGCGACTACCAGAACCCCAAGGGCTGGGTGAGCCCATGACGGCCGTGCACCCGCTGATCAAGGAAATACTGGAAAAAAGGGGCGTGACGCGGCCGGAGGAGATCGAGGAGTTCCTCTCCGAGAGGCCGCAGAGGACTTACGATCCATTCCTTCTTAGCAATATGGAAGAGGGGGTGGATTTCGTATTGTCGGCGGTAAAGCGCGGCAAGATGATCTACGTCTACGGGGACTACGACGTTGACGGGATAACGTCCGCCGCCCTGCTGGTCCAGGTGCTGGGCCATATGACGGACAAGGCGCGCTGGTATATACCGTCGCGCTTCGACGAAGGCTACGGCCTGAATACGGAGGCACTGAAAAACATCGCTTCGGAGGGCGGGGAGGTAGTGATCACCGTCGATTGCGGAAGCGTTTCTTTTGAGGAGGTCGAATACGGGAAGCGGCTTGGCCTGGAGATCATGGTGACGGATCACCACAGCATCGACGGGAATATGGCGGACTGCATTGTGATAAACCCTAAGCAGGCCGGGGACAGCTACCCGTTCAGCGGGCTTGCCGGCTGCGGGGTCGCCTTCAAGCTGGCGCAGGCTCTGCAGCGCAGGGCCGGGCTGCCCAGGGCCGTGCTGAGCGAGGTGCTGGATCTGGTCGGGATCGCCACCGTGGCCGACATCGTGCCGCTGGTCGACGAGAACAGGACCATAACGAAATACGGGCTCAACGCCTTGGCGGAGACCAAGCGCGCAGGGCTTCTGGGCTTGCTGAAGAGGATCGGCATAGAGGGGCGGGGCATCTCGGCGGAGGACATCGCCTATAACATAGCGCCGCATATAAACGCGGCGGGGCGCATGGGCGAGGCGCGCGAGGTCGTCGAGCTCATGCTCACGGGCGACAGCGGGAAGATTGAGCGGCTGGCGGAGGAGCTGTCCGTGCTGAACAATATGCGCAGGGCCGTCCAGGAAGAGGTGTTCGAGATGTGCTGCGGCATCGTCGAGGGGGCGGGCAGCTGCAAGTTCAATATAGTGAACGCGGGGGACGCGCATGAGGGCATAACCGGCATAGTGGCCGGGAAGCTGAGGGAGAAGTACGGCAAGCCGGCCATCGTGCTGACCGACAGCAAAGGCAGCGGCGGGCGGGCCTTCCTTAAAGGCACGGGGCGCAGCATCCCTGGGCTGGATCTGTTCGCCATGCTGAAGAATTTCGAGGGCCTCTTCGAGAAGTTCGGCGGCCATGCCATGGCCTGCGGCTTCCTGCTGCCGGCCGAGAACGAGGGGCGCTTCAGGGAGGGGCTGCTTGGCGAGGCGGAGCGTTTCTTCGCGGCGAACCCTGATATCGGCAAGGGGGGGCCAGAGCCCGACGCCATGGCGTCGCCATCCGATTTTTCCATGCCATTCGTCAATGAGCTCAAGCTGCTGGGACCTTTCGGCAACGGGAACCCTGCGCCGATATTCGCCATGGAAAACGTGTATCTGGACAGGGTGCACTATATGGGGGACAGGATGCAGCATGTGAGGTTCAACGTGCAGGGGCTGCAGTGCGTGCTGTTCAGGTACGCGAAGGACTACCGCGCCGCTATTGAGGCGCGTGAGCCGGTCACGGTGTACGGGAGCCCGTCTATCAGCGTATGGAACGGGCGCGAGCGGGTCCGCTTCGTCGCGGAGTCCGTGGAGCGCAGCGTCCATGAAAGGCGCGGGGGAAGGGCCGAAGGGCACAGCTGACACAGCGGGGCCGGAACGGCGAAAGGCGCGGGGCTGGCGGCCAATGCAGGGCTGGTGAAGAGGCCAGCGTTGGGGCCGGCGGAACGGCGAAAGGCGCGGGGCCGGCGGCCAATGCAGGGCCGGTGAAGAGGCCGGCGTTGGGGCCGGCGGAACGGCGAAAGGCGCGGGGCCGAAGGGCACAGCGTAGGCCAGGAACGGCGAAAGGCGCGGGGCAAGAGGGCTAAAAGGGCTGAAAAGCAAAAGCGAGGGAGCGATCTCATGTATATAATAAAAAAGCGCAATTTCTTTTTTTTGATGGCGGCGATATATCTGGCGGGCGCAGCGCTGCCGATCGGCGCCTGGCTTGTCAATACGGCGATAACGAACGAGGGCAGCATATACAGGCAGGGCTATGTCGAAGAGGGGATCACGGACCGGTATGAAAAGCTTGCCTTTTTCGATCGGTATATACGCGAGAATTATTACCTCCCCATATCGCAGGGCACCATAGAGACCGGGGCATACAAGGGGCAGTTCGAAAGCGTGGGGGACATCTATACGGTGTACTACACGGCTGAGGAGTTCAAGAAGCAGAACGAGTCCATACAGGGCGAGTTCTTTGGCATAGGCACAGTGCTGCGCGGGGGCGAGGACGGGTTCATCGTCATAGAGAGCGTGCTGAGCGGCAGCGCGGCGGAGGGCGCCGGGCTCAAGGCGGGCGACTGCATTATCGAGATAGACGGAAAATCCTTCCTTGGGGCAGAGCTGACCGAGGCCGTGAGCGTCCTGCGCGGGGAGGAAGGCGCCGAGGTGGAGCTGAAGATCCGCAGGGACGGCAGCGATTTCAATGCCACGCTGCGGCGCTCCAGGATAATAACGCCTTCCGTGGACGGCACGGTCATAGGGGATTCGAATCTGGGCTACATCCAGATCGCGTCGTTCGCGAACCACACGGCGGAGGATTTCCGGGCCAAGCTGACGGAGATGGAGAATGCCGGGGTGGACGGGCTTGTGATCGATCTGAGGAACAATGCCGGAGGGCTGGTGGACAAGGGCGTGGAGATAGCGGACATGCTGCTTGACGCCGGGACGGTGGCGACCGCGAGGGCGGGCGACGGCTCTGAGAAGATATACGTGACAGAAGACGGGGCGACCGCGCTGCCCTATGTGATACTGATAAACGAAAGCTCGGCGAGCACTTCGGAGATCCTGGCCGGCGCCGTGCATGACAACAAGGGAGGCGCGCTGGTGGGCACGGTGAGCACGGGCAAGGGCATTATCCAGAAGCTGGAGCAGTTCGACGGCGGCGACGGGGCGAGGATAACGATAGCCCAGTATTTCACGCCATCGGGCAGTCCGGTGCAGGGCGTCGGGATACGCCCGGACTATCTGGTGGAGAACGCCGAGGACAGCGACACCGACATGCAGCTTGAGAAGGCGATAGAGCTTTTGGAGAAGGGGCCGGAAGGCGCTGCCGCGCTGAAAGGCCTTATACAGGGGGCGGTCGGGCCAGGCAGCGCCACAGCATGAACTGTGATAAAGATCACATCAAAAATATATAAAATTCAAAAACACTGTTGACAATATCCCCAGACAGTGTTAAATTAAACATAGGAGTTAGCACTCACCCGATAAGAGTGCTAACAAAGAAGGCCCACGGGGCGCCCTTAGGGGCGGCGGCAGGGCAGCAGCAGGGCAACGCAGCGGCGGTGCGGCGGCAGGGCCGGACGGCAGCGGCAGCGACAGCGCGGCGGCAGGGCTGGACGGCAGCGGCAACGCAGCGGCAGGGCCGGACGGCAGCAGCATGCGTGGTGCGGCAGCAGTGACAGCGCAGCAGCATGGCAGGGCGGCATGCGCGGTACGGCATTATTGATATGTGGCGGTTGATATGGAATTGACAGAAAGAAAATTGAGGATTCTGCAGGCGATAGTGTCGGATTTTATTTCGTCGGCCGAGCCGGTGGGATCGAGGACATTGTCGAAAAAATACGGCATGGGCATAAGCCCGGCGACGATACGCAACGAGATGTCGGATCTTGAGGAGCTTGGGTACCTCACGCACCCGCATACATCCGCAGGGCGCGTCCCTTCGGACATGGCTTACAGGCTGTATGTGGACACGCTCATGGAGAAGGTGGAGCTGCCGGAGGAAGAGCGGCGGATCATCTCGGAGAA
>JAIRSA010000003.1 GCA_031255695.1 Eubacteriales Family XIII. Incertae Sedis bacterium
GCCGGCAGGGGCCGGCAGGCAGAAGGGGACGGCGGCGGCACATACGGCGCCGGCAGACATCGAACGATAGCTGGCCATGGCGCGCATAGCGGCAAGCGTGCGGCGCAGTGGCCAAGGCCCATTTATGGGAGACTATAATATTGGGAATATGTTGGGGGATAAACGCGACGCGCGTGCCGGCGGCAGCGCCTAAGGGCTGTGTTGCCGGCGGAAAGGGAAACTATGAGTAAATATGACGATACGAAGCAACTGAAATGTTCGTTTTGCGGAAAGCCGCAGGATCAGGTCAAAAGGCTTATCGCGGGTCCGAGCGTATATATCTGCGACGAATGCGTGGAACTATGCCAGGACATCATCAAGGAAGAATTCGAAAGCATGGGCTATGAGCCGCTTCGCGGCGGCGATATGTTCAATGTGCCGAAACCGAAAGAGATCGCGGCCATCCTGTCGGACTATGTCATAGACCAGGACAACGCCAAGAAATCTCTGGCTGTCGCAGTGTACAACCACTACAAGCGCGTGAAGCACATGGACGACCGTGACGACGATGGGATCGAGATCCAGAAGAGCAACATAATAATGATGGGGCCCACAGGCTCAGGCAAGACGCTGCTCGCACAGACGCTGGCGAAGATATTCAATGTCCCGTTCGCGATAGCGGACGCCACTGCCCTGACAGAAGCGGGCTACGTGGGCGAGGACGTGGAGAATATCCTGCTGAAACTCATTCAGGCTGCTGACTATGACATCGAAAAGGCTCAGAAAGGCATTATATACGTAGACGAGATCGACAAGATCGCGCGCAAATCAGAGAACGTATCTATCACAAGGGATGTAAGCGGGGAGGGTGTCCAGCAGGCCTTGCTCAAGATACTGGAGGGCACAGTGGCCAGCGTGCCGCCGCAGGGCGGCAGGAAGCACCCGCATCAGGACTTCATACAGTTCGACACGACGAACGTGCTCTTCATATGCGGGGGCGCATTCGACGGGCTGGACAAGATCATACAGAGGCGCATCGGCGAAAAGACGATAGGCTTCAACGCGGACCTGCGCCGCACGAAAATGGAGACCGACGACATACTCAAGCTCGTGCAGTCAGAGGACCTGCTCCAGTACGGCCTCATCCCGGAATTCATCGGGCGGCTCCCGGTAATGGTCACGCTGCAGCAGCTTGACTCCAACGCGCTCGTGCGCATTATCAAGGAACCGAAGAACGCCATACTGAAGCAGTACAAGAAGCTCTTCCTGCTGGACAATGTAGAGCTTGAAATTGAGGACGACGCGGTCACGCGCATCGCCGAGAAGGCCATAGAGAGGAAGACCGGCGCCAGGGGCCTCCGCAGCATCCTGGAGCACGTGATGACCGACATAATGTTCGAGATACCTTCGAGGAACGATATAAAACGCGTTATTGTCACGACCGGCACCATAGACCACAACACCGGGCCGACACTGGTGCTTGCGGACAAGAAGGGGCAGAAGACAAGCAAAGAGAACGCGTCGTGATCCGGATTCGCCGGCCGGCGGCATTCCGGCCGCCGGCCTCCTGAGGAGGGGAGCATGCAGACAGACGACAAGAAAAAGAGACTAAGGGATTTACTGGATGATATAGAAAAGATCAATAATGAAATAAACCAAGAAGCGGAAACCAACGAGAAGCCCCCGCAGCCTCCCCAGGAGGACGCCGGGGCTGTTGGCATTGACGCCGAAGGCGGTGGCGGCGCGGCCGATGGCGGCGCCGCCGCTGAACAAGACATCACGGAGGGCGAGGCCGATATCGACGGCGGCGCAGAGATCGCCGATGCCGGCGACAGCGCCGATGCCGCCGATGCCGACGCAGAGCCGGCCGCAGCCGGCGGCGCCAAGGGCAAGCCGGCCAAGGTCATGCCCATGATACCGCTGAGAGGGATCTCCATATTCCCATACATGGTCCTGCATTTCGACATCGGGAGGGAAAAGTCCATAAGCGCCCTCGAAAAAGCCATGGTCAGGAACCAGATGATATTTCTTGTCAGCCAGAGGGACATAGACACGGATCTGCCGACGGACGAAGACTTCTACCGTGTGGGCACTGTCGCCAAGATCAAGCAGATGCTGAAACTGCCGGGGGACGCGATCCGCGTCCTGGTCGAGGGGATCAGCCGCGGCATGATGGAAAAGATGGTATTCGAAGTGCCATACTTCAAGTGCGCGGTGTACATGGTGGACGAGGCCGAGTACGACGAGGTGCCGAACCGGCTGGCCGCCCTCATGCGGAACGCCCTGGCCAGGTTCGAGGACTACCTCAGCCTCAGCCCCAAGGCCTCGCCGGATGTATTCCCGTCCGTGGCCTCGGTGGAGCAGCCGGGGAGGCTCGCAGACGTGATAACCTCCCACCTCGACATCAAGCCGGACGACAAACAGTCCGTGCTTGAGGCCTTCGACCCGGAACGCAGGCTGGAAGTGCTGAACAAAATACTGATCAAGGAGATAGACATCCTGCAGATCGAACAGGACATCAACTCCAAGATCAGGATGCAGATAAACAAGACACAGCGCGAATATTATCTGAGGGAGCAGATGCGCGCCATACAGGAGGAGCTGGGCCAGGAGGAGGAGATCGACAACGAGGCCGAGGAATGGCTCAGCCAGCTTGACGAGGCGGGCCTGCCCGAAAACATACGCGAGAAGGCGGAGAAGGAGATCAAACGCTTCGCCAAGATGCAGGCATCCTCGGCGGAAGGGGCGGTCAGCCGCTCATATATCGAATGGATATTCGCGCTCCCATGGAACATATACACAAAACAGGAGACGGACCTCGCCAAATCCGAGAAGATCCTGAACGAGGACCATTACGGGCTGGAGAAGGTCAAGGAGAGGATCGTCGAATACCTCGCGGTGGCGAAGCTTTCGGGCGGCCTCAAGGGCCCGATACTCTGCCTCGTAGGCCCGCCGGGCGTCGGCAAGACCTCGGTCGCCAAATCCATCGCGCGGGCGACGGGCCGCGCCTTCGTCAAGATGTCGCTGGGCGGCGTCAGGGACGAGGCAGAGATACGCGGCCACAGGCGCACATACATCGGGGCGATACCGGGGCGCGTGATCTCGGCCGTCAAAGAGGCCGGATCCATGGACCCCGTCTTCCTCTTTGATGAAATTGACAAAATCGGCAATGATTTCCGGGGCGACCCGGCATCTGCATTGCTGGAGGTGCTGGATCCGGAACAGAACAAGGAATTCACCGACCATTACCTAGAATTCCCCTTCGACCTTTCGAACGTGATGTTCATAACGACGGCGAACACGACGGACAGCATACCCAGGCCACTGCTGGACAGGATGGAAGTCATAGAGGTGCCGGGCTATACAGAGGAAGAGAAGGTGAAGATCGCCGCGCGCTACCTCATTCCGAAGAAGATGAAGGAGCATGGGCTGAAGCGCGGGAACCTGTCCGTGACGGAGCCGGTGGTGCGCGGCATCATCAACCACTACACACGCGAGTCGGGGGTCAGGAACCTTGAGCGCGAGATAGCCAACCTGTGCAGGAAGGCCGCCAGGCGCATTGTCGAGAACGACGCCTCGCAGATCAGGGTGAACCTGGCCAACCTGGACAAATTCCTGGGCAAGAAGCGTTTCCGCTACGATACGATAGGGCGCGCGGACGAAGTGGGCGTCACGACCGGCCTCGCATGGACGGCCGTGGGCGGGACTACGCTCTCCATAGAGACGACGGTGGTGCCGGGCACGGGCCAGCTCGTGCTGACGGGCCAGCTCGGCGATGTCATGAAGGAGTCCGCGAAGGCCGGGGTCAGCTACATCCGCTCCATAAGCCGCCAGCTCGGGATAAAGGACGGTTTCTACAAGGAGGACGACCTCCATATACATATACCGGAGGGCGCGACGCCAAAGGACGGCCCCTCGGCGGGCGTCACCATGTGCTGCGCGATGATATCCGCGCTCACGGGCATACCCGCCAGGCAGGATGTCGCCATGACAGGCGAGATAACATTGCGCGGGAAGGTGCTGCCCGTGGGGGGCATACGCGAGAAGGTGCTGGCCGCCCACCGCGCGGGGATACGGAAGGTCCTGCTCCCCGTGGAGAACGAGAAGGACATAGATGAAATCCCCGGCAATGTAAGGGAAAACATGGAGTTCACGCTGATCGACGATGCCAACGAGGCATTGCCGCATGTGCTCACGAAGGCCGTGGCGCCTTTGCACACGGCGCACAGGGCCGCCGGGGCATCGGGCAGGGCGGCGGGCCGGGCTTCGGGCAAGGCCCCCGGCGGCGGTCCCGGCAGGGCCGGCGGCAGGGCCACAGGCAAGGCTTCGGACAGGGCTTCCAGCGGGGTCGGCAAGGCTCCCGGCGGGACTGGAGGCGGGACTGCGGGCAAGGCTTCCAGCGGGGCCGGCAGAAAGACGGGGCGCAAAAATGCGGATTAAGTCTTCCGAGCTTATGGCCGTGGCGGTCAAGAAGAGCCAATACCCGCCGGACGACATGGCGGAGATCGCCTTCGCAGGCAGATCGAACGTCGGCAAGTCCTCATTGCTGAACCTGCTTACAGGGCGCAAGAGCCTGGCCAGGGTCAGCGGCAACCCAGGCAAGACGCGCACGCTGAACTTCTATCTCATAAACGGCGAATTCCGCATAGTGGACCTTCCAGGCTACGGCTACGCGAAGGCCGCAAAGACGGTGACCGAGAACTGGGGCGAGATGATAGAAGGCTATCTGAAGGGCAGGCAGGGGCTGAAGCGCGTGGCGCTCCTGGTGGATATAAGGCACAGGCCTTCCGCGCAGGACGTGCAGATGCACGACTGGCTCAGGCATTACGGGCTGGACGGCCTCACCGTCGCGACCAAGGCGGACAAGATCCCGAGGAGCGAGGCGGCGAGGAACATCAAGACGATCAGGGAAGTATTGGGGCTGGGGCCGGACGAGAAAGTCATTCCGGTCTCGACACTGAAAAAAACAGGGGTAGACGAGTTGCTGGGCGAAATGGGCATGCTGCTGGAAGGTGATTAAATGCATTTCTTTTCAACGCGGGTGATACTGAAGAGGCTTACCGCCATAAGGTACATGATGAAGGACAAGAGCGTGCCCAAGCGCAAGAAGCTCTTGGTCGTGCTGGGCATCATATACCTTTTTGTCCCGATCGATCTGATCCCATCCGTCGTTTTCCCGCTTGCGTGGATCGACGATCTGATCGTATGGCTCTGGATAATATGGCATCTTAAAGATACGCTCGACGCGTACTGGCTCGGCGAAAAAGTCGTTGATCTCTCCAAACAGTACAAAGGCAAGAAGATCATCAGCGACGTGGACTTCGAGGTCAAGAAAGACCCCGAATAGGCGGGCATTGGCACGGGCACAAGTGCGGGCGCAAACGTGGGCATGGGCGCAAGCACAAGTGCGGGCACGGGTGTAGGCGTGGGCATGGGCGTAAACGCAGGCGCGGGCACGGGTGCAAACGTGGGCATGGGCGCAAGCGCGGGCCAGGCTGGGCGGCATGGCCTTACGCGGGCCGGGCGCGGGCACAAGCGCGGGCGCGGGTCAGGCCTTATGCGGGCACAAGCGCGGGTCGGGCGCTGCGAATATGCCGCATTTTTAATCGGAGGGCAGTATAAGAAGGAAGGGGGCGGACATGCCGGATACAGTCTACAGGCTTGGCGAAACGATCATAAGCGAGGAACAGATCCGGGAACGGGCCGCCGAGATAGGCAGGAAGATCAGCGAGGACGCGGCCGGCGAGGAGATACTGGCCGTGGGCATACTCAAGGGCGCCGTCATGTGGATGTGCGAGGTCATAAAGAACATCTCCGTCCCGGTGAAGATAGACTTCATGGCGGTGTCCAGCTACGGGGCGGCGACGAAGTCATCGGGCGTTGTCCGGATAATCAAGGATCTGGACACGGCCATAGAGGGGCGGCACGTGATTATAGTCGAGGACATAGTCGATTCGGGGATCACGCTCAGCTACCTGAAGGAAAGCCTGAGCGCGAGGAAGCCAAAGAGCCTCAAGATCTGCGCCCTGCTGGACAAGCCCGCCAGGCGCAGGGCGGAGATAGAGATCGACTACGCAGGTTTCACGGTCGGCGACGTGTTCATAGTCGGGTACGGCCTGGACGTGGATCAGCAATTCAGGAACCTGCCGTACATCACATCCGTGACGGCGGAATGACGGCACGGGGAATCAAAGCGGCATCACACGGGGAATCAAAGTCGCATCACACGGGGAATCAAAGCGGCATCACATGGGAATCAAAGCGGTATCAAGGGAGGGAATAGTATCGATGGGCTACAAAGTTGAAATAGGGCTTTCGAACAAACATATGCATCTTACGGAAGAACATATAGAGGCGCTGTTCGGCAAGGGGCACAAGCTCACGCCGACCAAGGCGCTGAAACAGCCAGGCCAGTTCGCCTGCGAGGAAAAGGTGGACGTGGTAGGGCCGAAGGGCACGCTCAAAGGGCTGCGCGTCCTAGGGCCCGCCCGCCCTGAGACACAGGTCGAGCTAGCCCTGACCGACGCGAGGGGCATAGGGATCAAAGCGCCTGTCAGGGAGTCAGGCAAGCTGGACGGCACGCCGGGCTGCACCCTCGTGGGGCCGGCGGGGACAGTGGAGCTTGGTCAGGGCGTCATGGCCGCGCTAAGGCATATCCACCTCTCGCCGTCAGAAGCGCTCGAAGCCGGCGTGAAAGACCGCGACATAGTGCGCGTCAGCGTGAAAAGCGCCCGCCCGGTGATCTTCGAGAATGTCCTGATCAGGTCAGGCGACGCACATAGCAGGGAATTCCATCTAGACACAGACGAAGGGAACGCCGCAGGCTGCGGCAACGACGAATTCGCGGAAATACTGCCGGACTGATGGGGCAGCCGCCCCAGCGCCGGAAAACCCACCCCAGCGCCGGAAAACCCGGCGCTGGGCCCAGACTATATTTTCGGGCGGTCTATCGGAACATGGCCGACGTCAGGCCTATCTCTATCACATCACCCATGACGGCGCTGCCTGTCGGCAGAGGGCCGGCCCCCTTGCCGTAGAACATCAGCTCGCCGACGGCGTTGCCGACGATATAGATGGCGTTGAACTCATTGTTGACCCCCGCGAGGGGCGAGTCCGCCGGTATGGCCATCGGCCCGACGCTGCATTCGACGCCGCCGCCTTCCTTCCGCTTCGCCTGCGCGATAAGCTTGATCTTCTTGCCTTCCGCTGAGGCCTTTTCGATATCGGCCATGCTTATGCCCGTGATGCCGACGGTAGGTATGTCTTCGGGCGGGATGCGCTCGCCGAAGGACATCGATATGAGTATGGACAGCTTGTTGGCCACGTCGTGGCCCTCGACGTCCGCAGTCGGGTCGGCCTCCGCGAAACCCTTGGCCTGCGCGTCCTTCAGGGCATCCTCGTAAGCGAGCCCGTTCTGGGCCATCTGTGTCAGGATATAGTTCGTGGTCCCGTTCAGTATGCCGAGGATTTCCATGCATTTATTGGAGAGGAGCTGCGAAGTCAGCGCGTTCAGGATGGGGATGCCGCCGCCGACGGCCGCCTCGAACCGTATCATCACGCCGTTATCCCTGGCCGTTTTCATGAGCTGGCTGTAGTTCTTGGCCACAGCCGCCTTGTTCGCCGTCACGACATGCTTGCCGTTCCTCAGTGCCGCAAGCATGAAGCTGGTGGCGGGCTCTATGCCGCCAAGCAGTTCTATGACGATGCCGATGCTGGGATCGTTCAGCACGTCGTCGGGGTTCTGGGTGAACTGGCTCATGTCCACCGTGACGTCGCGCTCGCGCAGGACGTCCTTCTCCAAGATACGGCTGATAGTTATGTCGAGCCCCGTATTCCGGGCAATGCACTCCTTGTTCATCTCGAGCGTCTTATATGTCCCCGTGCCGATATTGCCCATGCCGAGCAGGCCAACGTTGATATGTCTCATACTGACCTCCATTTCGCCAGTGCGCCCCGCGCACCCCTTGCCGATTATACCAAATTGCCGGTGCGCCCCGCGCACCCCTTGCTGACTATACCCAATGTTGGCAAAATGCCAAAGCGGCCCACGCCTACGCCAGAGAACAGCGCCAGGCAAATCCCGCCCCCGGCGGGTCAGCAACAGGGCCAAATGGCCCCCGCAACCTATGCCACTATTAGATTATACGTGAAAAAAGCCCCTAAAGCAAGCCCCGCCTTGCGTTTAGA
>JAIRSA010000028.1 GCA_031255695.1 Eubacteriales Family XIII. Incertae Sedis bacterium
CTGGCGAAATGGTTCCACATGGACTGCGATGTCATATTGCTGGACGAGCCGACACGCGGCGTGGATGTGGGGGCGAAGACGGAGATATACAAACTCATAAACGAGCTGGCGGCGCGGGGGCTCGGCGTCGTCATGGTCTCTTCGGAGATGGCGGAGATCATAGGCATGTGCGACAGGGTGCTTGTAATGTCGAAGGGCGCCGTGAAGGGCGAGCTCAAGAAGGGGCAGCTCAGCGAAGCGAATATCCTGAAACTGGCAATCGGAGGTGAGGTAGTATGAAAAATAGCAATGCAGGCACGGCGAATGGCGGCGGGATACTGGCAAGGGCGCCGGGTTTCCTATCGAAAATCAGCATCAAGGAGATGATTCCGGTCATAACGCTGGTATTGCTGCTGATAGTGTCGGGCTTCCTGTCCGCCTCGTTCTTTTCGTTCGGCAATATAACGAACCTGCTCCGCCAGAACGCCGGCCTCGTCATAGTCTCCATGGGCATGCTTATGGTGATCCTGACAGGGGGCATCGATCTGTCCGTAGGCTCCATGCTGGCGCTGGGCGCCGTCCTTGTGGCCAATTTCAGCCTGACTATGCCTGTTTTGGCCGCCATACTGGTCACATCGCTGATCCTGATGTGCCTGGGCGCGTTCGCGGCGTATTTCGTGGCATTCCGGCGGCTTGCCCCCTTTGTCGTCACTCTGGCGCTGATGACGATGGCACGCGGGCTGGCCTTCATCATATCCAAGGGGACGCCCATACGCATTGCCGGCGACAGCTGGCTCATACCGTTTGGGAACGGCAGCTTCCTGAACGTCCTGCCCTATCCCGTGCTGACATCGCTGATCGTGTTCCTGGTGATCATGTTCGTCCTGCGCTACACCGCATACGGGCGCATAGTGAAAGCGGTGGGCAGCAACGAGACGACTGTGCGCCTGTCTGGCATCAGGGTATCGCTGTACACCTTCTCCGTGTACCTGATTTCGAGCCTGCTCTGTTCGTTCGGCGGCGTCATCAGCGCCGCGCGGGCGGGCGTAGGCTCCGCGCAGGTAGGCACCGGCCTTGAGCTGGACGCCATAGCGGCGGTAGTCATAGGAGGGGCCAGCCTGACCGGCGGGAAAGGCACGGCGCTGAACACTTTGATGGGCGTCTTCATACTCGGCCTGATAAGCAACATCATGAACCTGATGGGCGTCCACTCGTATTACCAGCAGGTCATCAAGGGCCTCATCATAATATTCGCGGTGCTCCTCCAAAGCGCGAAGAGGAAGGGCGGCTGATCGCGGCCCGCACGGAAACTTGGGGCGCCCGGACGGCCCTTTTAGTTTTATAAAATTTTTACAAATTGAAGGTAGGAAGTGGAAAAGTGTAAAGGAGGAAATGGAAGATGAAGAAACGCAATTTGATCACGCTCTTGGCCGCATGCGCCTTGATTCTCGGCCTGCTGTCGGGATGCGGCGGCTCAGGTCAAGGGACGGACACAGGCTCTGACAACGGCGCCTCAAACGGCAGCGCCGTAAGCCTGGGGGACATGAAGATAGGCCTATCCATGCAGACCATGGGGGCACCCTATTTCGTATCCCAGTCGAATGCCTTCCAGGCAGCATGCGCCAGCGAGGGCATTGAGGTCATCGCCGTCGACGCTAACGGCGACATGACCAAGCAGCAGTCCGACATCGAGGATTTAGTAGTACAGGGATGCAATGTGATCGTCATCAACCCGGCCGACGCACAGGGCGCTGTGGCCGTCGCCAACAGTGTTATGGCGCAGGGCATACCCGTCTTCATCATGGACAACTCGATCGACCCCAGCGCGACATATGTGTCCATGATCCAGTCGAACAACGCGGCCATAGGCACGCTGGTCGGCGAGTGGATCGCAAGCGAGTTCGGCTCCAGCGAGATCCGTATCGGCCTCCTGAGCGGGAACGAAGGCAACCTGCTGGGCCTGGATCGGCGCAGCGGCGTCATCAAGGGCATAGTGGAGACGCAGCTGGTGTCTTCGAACTCGACCAATTTCAAGGTCGTCACACAGGGCTGGGGCGGCTGGAATCAGGAAGACGGGCTGACTGCGGCAGAGTCGATGCTGACTGCGGCGCCTGACCTGAACGTCATCGTCGCGGAGAATGACAGCATGGGGCTGGGCGCCGCCATCGCCCTGCAGAATGCCGGCAGGGACGACGTGATCGTCTGCGGCATAGACGGGCAGAAGGAGGCTCTGGCACTGGTGCAGTCAGGCGAGTACGGCGCATCCGGGCTCAATGACCCCGTCGGCGTCGCGAACCTCACGCTGGCCACGATCATCCGCTACGCCAACGGCGACACGAACATACCCAAGCTGATCAACACGGAGCCAGCCGTCATCACTTCGGCCAATATAAACCAGTACTACGACCCGAACAGCGATTTCTAATATTTGCATATATTTGATCGGATAGTGGACAGCGCGACGAGAGGAAAGCTCTGTAGCGGTTTCTATCCATATTGAAAGAATCGAGGTGACGCAGATGAAGATGTTTATTGGCGGACAGGGCGTGGATGCCTCCGGCGGGAAAGTCATTTCTGTTTTGAATTCTGCCACACAGGAGTTTATGGACACCGTCCCGGCGGCATCCGCTGCCGACGTTGACAGGGCTTTGGCGATCGCGCTGGACGGGAAGCGCATCTGGGCTTCCACCCCGCAGTACGAGAGATCGCGGATCCTGCAGCGCTGCGCTGACATGATCGAGTCACGGAAGGGGGAACTGGCGACGCATCTGTCAAATGAAATGGGCAAGATCATCCGTGAGTCCAGGCCCGAGATAGAATGCGCTGCACAGATATTCAGGGGCTACGCGGAGTTCGCCAACCACCTGTATGGGGATTCGATGCCGGACTACCAGTACGGGTCGGAGCGCGACATAATATTCACCCGCTACCAGCCCCTGGGCGTAGTCGCATGCATATCGCCGTTCAACTATCCGGCGGAACTGTGTTCCCACAAGATAGCCTCGGCCTTGGCCGCAGGCAATGCCGCCGTCGTGAAGCCCGCGTCAGACAATCCGCTGATCATCCTCAAGCTGATAGAGATCTGCCTGGAGGCAGGCGTGCCGGGCGAGGTGCTCCAATGCGTCACCGGTTCAGGCGAGGCCATAGGGGCGCAGCTGGCCACCAGCCCGTCCGTGGATGCCATCACCCTGACAGGCAGCACCGAGGTGGGGATTTCGGTGGCGCGGGCAGCCGCCTCCACCTTGAAGCACATCTCGCTGGAACTGGGCGGGAATGACCCGCTGATCGTCTATGACGACGCCGACATGGAGCTGGCGGTCGAGGAGGCCGTGCGCGGGCGCGTGCAGTGCGCGGGGCAGACCTGCTGCGCGCCCAAGCGCTTCATCGTGCAGAACAGCGTGAAGGCCGAATTTGTGGAAATGGCCCTGGCGCGCATAGGGCAGGTAAAGTACGGAAGCCCGCTGGACGAGGCGACCGACCTGGGTTCGCTTATAAGCGTGCGCGCCGCCGAGGTGACCAAGGCCCACGTCACGCGCTCCATCGAGCAGGGCGCCAAGCTGCTGTGCGGCGGTCACGTGTTCGATCATTCGTATTTCGAGCCCACTGTGCTTGACGATGTCACGCTTGAGATGGATGTCGCGACGGATCTGGAAATATTCGGGCCTGTCATGCCCATCATCGGCTTCGACACCATGGAGGACGCGATCCGCATAGCAAACGCCTCGCGCTTCGGGCTCCAGGGCGGCGTATTCACGAGGGACAACAAAAAGGCGTTCCAGACCGCGCAGGCGCTTGAATGCGGCGGCGTCTGCATCAACGCTTCGGGCAACTTCCGCAATGTGGACCAGCCGTTTGGCGGCTGGAAAATGAGCGGGGTGGGCCGCGAGGGGATAAACATCACCTTAAAAGAGCTGAAGCACACGAAGTCATATATAATGAAGGGGATCTTCGCATAATTTAGACTGTGTATGCGGCGTATGCCGCCTAGGCGCAAGCCCTTGTTTTGCGGCGCCGAGCTTTGCTGTACCCATTTCGCGGCGTGCGCGGCATGCATGGCACATCTTTATGTAAAATGTTAGCGTTAATGTTAATTTGAGGGGGTCGCTGCCCGCAAACAAAAACAGCGACGGAAAGGAAGGAAGGACGACATGAAGAGAAAACCGATCCAAATCATTTTGGCGGCATCGATTGCGGCATCCCTGATGCTGATCGGCGCATTCGCGATCGCCGCTGCCGCCGACACGCCCGACCAGTTCAGCCTCACCCTAAACCGGGCGGAACAGACGGTCACAGTCGCCGGCGATGGCTACCGCCCCGGCGAGGCGCTGTCGCTGATCGCGGCGTACAACCGCAGCCCGGACTTTAGCGGGCCGATCGACTACATCGACCAGCTGGCAGCCAACGCGCAGGGCGAGGTCTCGTTCACGTTCCCCGTAGGCGAAGATGACTGGCTGGGGGGGAACGAGTATTTCGTGGCGCTGAACGGCGTCGTGCAGTCCGAAAAGCTGTACGCGACATACGCCGAGCTGGACGCGCCCACACGCCTGTCGCTGCGTATGCGCGATGGCGAAAGGACCCTTGCATATGACATCGACAGCGCCATGTACGAGTTCAGATCCAGCAACCCCTCGGTTGCGAGGGTATCCGCCAACGGCGTCGTGACCCCTATGCGCGCCGGCACGACGACCATATCCCTGATCTCGAATGACGGCAGCGGCCTCGTGAGGTCGATAGTGGTCAGCGTCTCCCAGTGATGGCGGACGCCCTGACAGGCTGTGAAAAATTGTTGAAAACCCTTAAAAATCAAGGAAAGGATTGATAGGCATGAAAAAAACAAGCGCTATTTTCAAGAAGCTCCCGGCCGCAGCGTTGATCGCCGTGTTGCTCGTCAGCCTCCTGCCCATGCAGGCGGCTGCGGACGAATACGCAGCGGGGCAGCCTGACGCGCCGGCCGTGGCAGCTGCGGCGGCCACAGACGTCACCGCCACTGCGGCGAAGTCGCCCACCGGCATCAACGCCACGCTGAAAAACGCGGGCCCGGCAGAGATCTCCGTCAGCCTCATCCTGGCGGTATACGAGACAAACGGCAAGCTCATATATTCCAAGGCATATCCGGTGACAGCCGGGGCGGGCGCGTCCGCATCGCAGGCCTTTGAATACGACGTGGCCGCCAACGCAGACTGCATCTACAAGCTTTTCGCCTGGGACGGCGCCAGTTTCATACCGCTGTCCAAGGAGGTCACATCGGCGCGGTGCATAATCATCGACGGCAGCGATGTCGCCTATGACGGCGTGCGCGTCACCGGGGATCCTGACGTGTCTGAATTCACATATGTGAAGATCGACGAGATGGCAAAGCGCGGCCTGGCGTACACGGCGTCAAAATCCGGCGACATATGGGCACAGGCGCGGGCATCGGGCGTGGATGTCATACTCGCCTACAAGCCTGCGGCACAGATCGGCAGCGCCTTGCCGGAGATAGACATTACGGAACTGCGCATACCCAACGGCAGCAACAAGACCAGGGTCGTCATATCCCTATAGCGGCGGCTGGATTGAAGATTGACAGAAATCCAAAACATGTAAATATGAAAGGAGCTAAAATCTAATGAAGATGAAAGGCAAGTCAATCAGCCTGCTGCTGACGGCGCTGCTGGTGCTGTCGCTCATCCCCGCAGCGTTTTTCGAGGCTGCGACGGCGGCTGACGGCGATTTCAAGATCACGGATGTCCAGGTCGTCAACGACAGGGTCGCCATCGTGTACCTCAATAATGAGGTCAGCACCCATTTTGAGCAGTACGCCCTGGCGCGCTCTAATTACCTGACCTATTATCTGAAGCTTGACGGCAAGTACCTGCACGACAACAAGCAGGTGAATGTGGGCGCCGACAGCAGGATCTACATACGCGACGACAGAAAATCGTTTGAGCTGGTGCTCGGCAGCTCGACGGGCAACCTCGCCGCATACGATGGCCCCAAGTTCAAGAATTCGGGCGGCACCCTGCAGTTTGATTTCGAGAACCGGAAGTTCATCCCCCTGTACCATAAGTGGGAAGAGAACCAGCAGGAGCAGAGCGGCGACGTCTGGGTCAGGGACATCAACGACAGCCCGATGACCGAGGGCGTGGCCACATACGCCGCGGGCAGCTACGCAGCCGCCCCGGTCCTCGCGGCCGAGGAGGTCAGGATCCTGGACAGCCGGGCCATCTATGTCCGGTTCAACCAGAGGATCGTGCTGAGCGAAAACAACGCCGGCCAGAACATGACCGGCACGGTCAGCCTGCTCAACCGCGCCTACGCGGGGGGCAGCAATATAGGCAACACCTATAATATAGCAGGCGGCGGCGACACCCTCCAGGCGTCGTACTCCTACCGCATCGGCGCGGACCACCCGCTCGCGTCGTTCGGCGACGGCCGCGAGTTCATAATCTATTACAATGGGGACATCAAGAGCGGCACGGCCTATAGCTACGACTGGAGCAGCGGCGAGCTGAAGGGCTTCATCAACGCGGCCGGCCAGAACTCCACCCCATCGGTATCCGGCACCATACCGGCGCTGGCGGCAGTCCCCGCGAGCGATTTCAGGCTGCTGAAAGCGCACCTCACCGAATGGCAGAGCGGCAGGGCTGAAATCGAGCTCACCTTTGACAGGCCGTTCGCGTACACGAGGATAGCGGACGCGTCCCGGTTCCGCACGGTCAACCAGGCTGCCAACGTAGGCGCCTGGGCGAATAAGCTGTATGACGTTATCGATCCGGATCTGCCGGATGTGGACGGCAACAGGCGGTATTACCAGGCCCTGTTTGAGACCGCCACCGGCATGTGCGGCACTGTGCTGACAGCGGACGACCTGAAAGAGATCCTGACATTTACGGGCGTCAAGGCTGGCGGCACGGACTTCCTCTCCGCCTTCCCCGGCGATGCCGTGATCGGCTCTTTCAAGGACAGCCACACCATAATCGTCAACAACAATAACCGCCTGGCGATCACGCTCGACCCCGGCGCCACCGTGGCCGTGAAGGCCGGCGCGCTTGTCGGATATGGCACGAGGGGCAGCTGGGGCTACGAGGCAGTCTCCAACCCCGGCCTCGCTGAGGGCCGCGTAGGCGTCATAACCCAAAGGACAAACGGCCCGCGCAACACCGCGCTCGCCGGAGTCGCTTTGACGAAGGAAGGCGAAGCGATCCCGTACGCCAAGGACTATGATCCCAGCTGGGACAAGGGCGTCACGGTGACGGAAAACGTCGTCAAATTCGGGCACAATGATGTGATGTATTTCCAGTATGACGGCGAGAAAGACCCATTGGTCGGCGGCTTCGACCCCAGGGTCCGCCATGCCATCAACATCAACAATTCGACTGTTGACGGCTTCAGCGGCAACAACGGCGAGCAGAAATACGTCGTCCAGTCCAAATACCCGTCCATTGACATAGAGAACAAGTATGTCAAGGCGACCATAGTGCCCGCCCAGGCCGCGCGCCTGCTGAAGTTCATCTTCAAGCCCACGGGGCACGACACCTTCTACACCAACCCCGCTGCCACCAACTACAACATACAGGGCTCGAACTCCCTCTATCCGGCCGAGACCATAGGCGGCGGCACCTTCGTTCTGGGCTGGCTATTTGTATGGGGCGGCAATTTCCCCGTCTTTGACGGCTGCGAGCATGGGCAGATATGGACGAGCGGCTTTGACTATGAGGTCAAGGACTATCCTGACGGTTCCAAATCTGTAATATGCTCCCTGAAGAACGACCAGAACGTGCAGGTCGCCGCCGGCGGCTATGTGCCGTCCTCGTCGAACACCAACATCGGCGGCAACTTCACGCCGTTCGGGACAGGGATCGAGTACCAGATCGAATACAAGCTGGCGGTTGACAGCCCCGTGATCGATATGAAGGTCACGGTCAAGAACCCCGCGCAGGTGGCCAGGACTTATGAGTACTACACCTGCAACACCTACGCGCCGGGCACAGACAGCGAGTGGGGCCACGGCAGCATGAAGCACATCGACGCGGTCCAGATCTTGCAGCACCAGGGCTACAACCAGATGGTCACAGTCAACACCGGCGAGCCTTCGAACGACAGATCGACCACGGACGTCATGCCGTACGGCCCGCAGAACCTGGCTGCCGAAGACGCGGCGGGCGTGCTGCCGCAATCCGTAAAGGACAGGATATTCGGCAACAATATCGACGCCGGCAGGAGCAACAGCACCGGCTCTGTCAACAGGGCGGATTTCTACAAGTATGACACCATGCGCTACATGGTGAACCACTCCAACTCCACCAACTTCGCGAATGACCTGAACCGCCTGCCCCAGGCAGACTGGTCGGGCGCCGTCAATCTGAGCAATCTGGAAGGCGTCATTCGTTCTGGCAAGGATCTCATGAAGTCCACGCCCGGCATCAAATACTGGATATGGAACTACAGGCAGATGTTCGACAACATACCGTTTGAACGGGATTCGAACAACTCCGCGCGGCCTTACCTTGAGCCGTGGCCTGCCGCCGGCAACCAGTATTTCCAGAACCGGGCCATAGGCGCCGGCGAGAC
>JAIRSA010000042.1 GCA_031255695.1 Eubacteriales Family XIII. Incertae Sedis bacterium
ACCTTATACTGTTCTCCGACTAAAACGTGATATATTTGCGGCTGATTCACCCCCCTGCTTCGTTGCAAAGCCTCACCGAACCTTCGGGTTCGCTTGCGTTTTGCGCCTTGCAGGACGGCTAATCATCGCACAAATCTTATCTACGTTTCAATCGGAGAACAGTATTATAATCTCCTAAGCGGCCTTCTGCGCGCCGGAAAACACCTTCTCTATATGAGACTTGTCGAACTTCTTTGTGAAGAGGCTTACGGCAGGGACCGCCACGAACGAAAGCGCCATAGCGAATATCCCCATCTGCGGGGCGAAGGCCTTTGCCGCATCGAAGCCCATGCTTGACGACAGGAAGAACAGCGAGCCGCCAACCGCAATGATGCCAGACAGCAGGCCGGCCCACGCGCCGGCCTTTGTGACCCACTTCCCGTACAGCCCCCAGAAGAACGGGCCGATGAAGGAACCGGCGACTACACCCCACGAGAACGACATGAGGTTGACGATAAAGGATATGTTCATGGTCGCGAAAACCACCGATATGACTATGAACAGCGCGCACAGCACACGCAGTATGATCAGCTGGGATTTTTGCTTTATCCCCGGCGCGATTTCATGGACCAGATCTACCGACACTGCCGAGCTTGACGACAGCACCACGGACGAAAGGGTCGACATGGACGCCGAGAGCAGCAGCAGGAGTATGACGCCTAGGACGACGCTCTGGAGCACGCCGCCGCTGAAGGCCTGCATCAGCATGGCGGGCACAACGGCGTCATAGCCGCCCTCGATGCCAGGGGCGCCGGTTTCGGATGCAGCGATGAACAGCCTCGAAAAGGAGCCGCTGAGATAGGCGCCGCAGCCGATGACGAGCGCGAAGATCGTCGACACGACAGTTGCGATCTTTATGCTGTTTTCGTCCTTGATGGCGTAGTATTTATGCACCATCTGGGGCATCCCCCATACGCCGAAGCTTGTGAGGAGGATGTTCGGCAGCAGGATGGAGAATCTGGCGCCGCCGAATATATTGGTAAGGTCAGGGTCTATGGCGCTGAGCCTCTCCATGGCGCTGGACAGGCCGCCCACCTCCGGCCGCGAGACCAGTATGGCGAACATGGCGACAAGCCCGACAATCATGATCATGCCCTGGAAGAAATCATTTAGGGAGGTCGCCACATAGCCGCCGAGCACAAGGTATATGCCGGTCAGCGCGGCGACGATGAATATGCATGCGTTCGGGGATATGCCAATGAAGATCGAGCTGAACAGCGTGCCGAGCCCGCGGTATACGCCGGCAGCGTAGGGCACGAGGAATATGAATATGATGGTGGCGGCGTACAGCTTCATGCCGCGGCTGAGGTAGCGCCCCTCAAACAGTTCGGGGATCGTCCGCGCGTTCAGCGTGTGCGTGAGGCGCCATGTCGGCTTTGCGAGCACCTTCCACGCGAGCAGGCAGCCGAACACCGCGTTGGCGATGCCGATCCAGATGCCGCCTATGCCGACCGTCCATCCGAACATACCCGCATAGCCCACGAATATCACCGCCGAGAAGTAGGTGGCCCCATAGGCGAATGCCGAAAGCCAGGGCCCGATCTTCCTTCCGCCCAATAAAAAACCGTCAAGCGTCACTGCCTTTTTGGCACTGAACAGACCGACGGAAATAATCATAACGACAAAACATAGCAGCACGACAAGAGAAATAATCTGTGTCATCTTCTTTACCTTCTTTCCTACAAAACCACAATGCATACCGCCGCTTGGGCGATGTGCGCCTACAAACATAAGTATACTGCGCGGAGCAGGATTTGTAAAGGGCTTTTTTTGCATTATTCGGTTTTTGTACTATCATAATGGTAATAATAGTAATAATGGCAATAATGCCGATTGCGCACATGGGCGGGGCGGCGATCCTGCCCAAGCCGATGCACGCGCGCAAGCGAGCCGATTGCCCACATGGGCGGTGCGGCGTCCTGGGCGTTTTCTCCGGGAGGGGCCCGGCGCGCCGGTTGCGCACATGGACGCGGCGCCTCCGGCGCCCCGCCCCGCTGGCGCGGCCACTGCATTTTCATTGCCGCATCTGTGTTTTTGACAAAAATACTGGGAATTTTGGGCGAACTATGGTACAATGACCACAAAGCCATCGGAGGGCGCAAATGGGGATAGGTGCGCACGGTAAACCCCTGCCCGCTAAAGCGGGGGGGTTCTCGAGTGGCACCTTCCAGCCGGTTGCGGAGGGCGCAGCCGGGGATAGGTGCGCACGTTAACGGAGGATGATACGGAGGATGATATGGAAACAAAAGGCGCGGCGATAGAGATAAAGGATGCGGCCATGGAGGATTTCGGGCTGGCCTTCGATTACATCGAGAAGCTGTGGACCTATAATACATATAATAGGAAGGAGATCGAAGCGGTCTACAAGAGGGTGCTTGAAAACCCCAACGACTTCGCCTTCTTCGTCTATGACGGCGGCGAGCCCATGGGCTTTTGCCACGGGACATTTTTCAATACCTTCTGGCTGTCGGGGCAGACGTGCTATGTGTCCAGCATAATCAGCAATGAAGACGCGAGGGGCAAGGGCTATGGCATAAAGCTCATGGATCACGCAAAGGAGCTGGCGGAGGCGCGTGGGTGCCGGGCCATCGTCCTCGATTCAGGCATGCCGCGCGTCAATGCCCACCGCTTCTACGAGATATACGGCTTTGAGAAATGCGGGTATTGCTTTGAACTGAAGCTGCACGGATGATGCGGCCAGGAACGGGGCGCCAAAAATCTTGGCAAATCTTATCGCAATATGCTTGACAGCTTTTGAAAATATGTTACAATGTAAAAGTTGGATTAAGGTTTAGGCTGTTCCGGACGCGCAAGGACAGCGCGGGCGGCGGCGGATGCACCCCGGACAAAGACAGGGAAAGTTATATACAGGGGTATAGCTCAGTTGGTAGAGCGATAGTCTCCAAAACTATGCGCCGTGGGTTCAAGTCCTACTACCCCTGCCATTTTTTCCAAATGCGGGTTGTATTACGGGGTGTAGCGCAGTTTGGTAGCGCAACTGGTTTGGGACCAGTGGGCCGCGGGTTCAAATCCTGCCACCCCGACCAA
>JAIRSA010000079.1 GCA_031255695.1 Eubacteriales Family XIII. Incertae Sedis bacterium
GCGCCGGCCGAGCGTGCGGGGTTGGGGGCGCCGTTGGCCTTCCGCTTACAATGAGCCGACGATCCCGCTGATGTCGCTGTCATCCAGTGTGCCTTCTCCCATATGGTACAGTTCGTAAGTGAAGCCGCCGTATTCCCATAGGACGATCCCATTCACATAATATACTTCGATGCCGCCTATTGTTTCCATGCGCACGTCGCCGGTGGTCTGGATGCCGTTCTCGGCGGCGGAGACCAGCATGGATATCATATCGCCGCCGGCATTGCTGTATTGCAGTTCGGCAGTCTTGTTCGGCCCCGACCCATGGAGCACACAGCCGGTCAGCCCGTATCCTTCGGGCATCTGCTGCGGCACCGCGAAGTCGCCGCCAAGCCCGTCACGCGCCTCGGAAACAGAAATGCTGGGGGCGTTTCTGCCGGCGCGGGCCGCCAGGGCGGCGCTGTCATCCTGTCCGGCACTGCCATTTTGCATGGCGCCGCCATCTTGCATGGTGGGGGCCGCTTGCCCATCGAGGCCTTGCCCATCTAGGCCTTGCCCATCCGGGAAGGTTATGGTGACATGCGTGTCGGACCCTTCCTCCACTACCTGCGTGATTTCTATGTCGCCCACTTTGAAATGCGCGATGATCATCTGCGCCATCCCCGACGCGTACGCGGCAGTCGTCATGCCGATTATGCATATCAGGGCTGCAGCGAGCGCGAAGCCTCTGCGTTTTTGCGTTTTCGTAGCCGTATTCTCCATTTTCGCTGGCGCACCTGCATTTAGGGCGCCTGTCTGCATTTTGTCCGTCAGCTGCCTGTATGCGCGCTGCTTGGCCAGCTCGCCAGGGATGCCCTCCATGGCCAGAAGCTCGTGTGCCTTGCTGTGCTCGCGCACCCTGCTATAGTTGTCATTCATTCCGATAACCTCCCTTCGAAAGAAACCGCTCCAGTTTTTTCATGCTGCGTGACAGGGCAACGCCTACGCCGGAGGCGCTTCTGCCTGTAATCGCGGCAATTTCCGTGTTTTTCAGCCCTGCGCCATATTTAAGCGCTATGATGTCCCGCTCCTTTTTCCTGAGCGTTGCCAATGCGCGGCGAAGCTCACGGCGCTTTTCCAAGTCTATGCAGCTTTCCTCCGGGCCGCCCGGCGAAGCCATATCGCCTACGGCTTCAATGGGAATGAGCTTGTGCCTCTTCCTGTCCCTGTGATAGTCGGCCACCGCATTCCGCGCAATCGCGAACAGCCACACGGCGACAGAGGCCCGCTGCGGGTCGTAGGCGGCATAATTCGCAATAGCCCGTTCGAACGCCATGCTGCACAGGTCCTCCGACGCATGGTAGTCGCCCACCTTATAAAATATGTAGCGGAACATCTTGCTGTAGTACATTTCGAATATTTCTGTAAAGCCCTCTATCGTCAGGGCGGCGCCCTGTGCCCAGCTATCGCCCAAAGCGCCCCAGCGGGCACCCTCTCCGGTTATATTATCTGCGGGCCCGCCGCCAGGGGCGCAGTTCTGTGGGCCGCTGTCCCCGGCGGGGTATATTTCCTCCTCCTGCACCGCTCCTGCCATATTTTCATCACTCCTTCCGTCTCTCCCCCTTTATGCTTAGACCGCTAGACCGCCCATTGGCGAGGCGCGGGTTTATGTAACACATATAATAATACGCGCAGCTAGGCAAAGCATTAACATTTTTTCGAAAATTTTGCATGATATTTTGTGAGCGGGGGTGAGTATGGGTGGACCGGACGGGGGACAGCCCCGCCAGCAACAAATATTCGATGATTTTAGTTGAAGGACGGTATTATGGCATATGCGGCGTGAAGTCTATGATGCGGCTGCTGACGTGGGCGGCGAGCCGCTCGCTGTGGGTGACTGCCAGTATACCGAGCCCGCGGCTGCTTGCGGCATGAAGCAGCAGTTCCCAGAGCTGCGCCTGTGTGATCACGTCCAGCATCGTGCTTATCTCGTCCGCTATAATGAAGCGCGTTTCCGGCGCGAGCGCGCGGGCGATGCAGAAGCGCTGCAGCTCGCCGCCTGACAGCTCCGCCGGATAACGGTCCAGCCACGCCTTTTCTATCCCCATCGCCGCGAGGAAGCTGTCGTCAGGCGCCCAAGCCTCGGCGAGCGTCCTGCCGAGTTTCCAGCGCGGGTTTACCGCCTTCTCCGGATGCTGACGTATGAGCTGGATGGGGCAGAAGCCGCGTCTGGGCAACGACTTGCCCGCGAACAGCACTTCGCCGGATTCGGGTTTCAGCGCACCCGCGATGATCTGCGACAATGTGCTCTTGCCGCAGCCCGACGGCCCTACAAGCGCAACGCGCTCGCCGGCCTCTATGGACAGGCTTACGCCGTCCAGCACTTTCTTGCCTTTTGTATAGCCGAAAACGATGTCCCTAACTTCAATGCGCATTGCAGCAGCTCACCTCCCCTCCACGTACACTGCGCGGCTGCGGCGGGGCGGCCATGCACTCAGGGCTGCATTCAGGGCAGCGCGGCGCATACAGGCAGCCCGGCGGCAGTTCCCCAGCGTAGGGCTGCGCCCCTGCGGCGGCCACAAAGCCGTTTTGTGGCATTGCCGCCCAAAGAGCCTTGCTGTACGGATGGCGCAGCAGCGCCGCGTCGGCGAAATCCGAGGCATCCGCAACCTCGGCCGCTGTGCCGGCATACAGAACCGCGATGCGGTCTGCATGGCGCACGGCAAGATCGATGTCATGCGTTATCAATATCACGCCCGCCCCGCCATCGGCAATCTCGCGGAAATGCCTCATGGCGTGCTCCGCCAGATGCGGCGTCAGCCCCGGCGTGGGTTCGTCCGCGATCACCAGCTTGGGGCCCCCCGCGAGCGCCGCGCATATCATCACGCGCCGCGTCATGCCGCCCGACAGTTCGTGCGGGAACAGCTTCTCCGTCCCCGGTTTCAGGTGATAGCGGGCAAACAGCCGGCCCACCGTCTGGCTGTCATTTGAGATCTGCCGCCCGACGCGGATCAGCGGGTCGAGGTAGGCCACGCTCTGCGGCACAAGCGCGATCTCGCGCCCGCGCAGCCGCTTATGCAGCGCAGCGTCGAGCGGCGCCCCGCGCCAAGCCATGCCGCCCTCAATGACGGCGTTCTTCGGCAGTATCCCAAGCGCCGCATGGGCGAGCAGGCTCTTGCCCGAACCGCTTGAACCGGCAACAGCAAGGATTTCGCCCTCCCTGACGCCTATGTTCAGGTTCGATATCGTCTTTAGCAGATGCTGCGAGAAGCCCTTGCCATACATCCTGAATGAGATACTTAAATTTTTCGTTTCAAATATATTATTTGTATTATCCATCGTAAATTCATTTTTGCCAATACGGGCGGGAAGCGAAGCCAGCCGATTGCCTTTCTCGCGCCGCCTTGCCGGCAGCCCGGAAGCCGCTCACAGCTGCGCCTCGCGCGGCTCGAACAGACGGCGCGCCGTATTCCCCAGCCTGTCGATCAGCAGCACCAACGCGGCAAGCGAAAGCCCTGGGAAAACCGCCAGCCATACCATGCCGCTAGAAATGTACTTCATCGATTCCGAAAGGATTATCCCTATGGCCGGCTGTTCCGGCGGCAGCCCGAAGCCGAGGAATGTCAGCCCCGACTCATGCATTATCGCATGCGGGAACAACAGGACAAGCCCTATGAGGAACTGCGGCGCCACATGCGGGAGTATATGCCTGCGCGCTATCCATAACGACCCCTTCCCGAAGCCCCTCGATGCCGTTATATATTGCTGGGCGCGGATCTGCAGCACCTCCCCGCGTATGACCCTAGCGAGGCCCGTCCAATGCGTGAGGGCAATACCCAGCATCATCCCCGCAGCGCCCCTATCGAGCGCTATGGCAATGAGGATGATCAGCACGGTATGCGGCACGCTCATGAACAGATCGACAAACCAGTTGGCGGCATGATCGACCGCGCTCCTGCCCATCGCCGCCGCCACGCCGACAGCCAGCGCTATGATGGCCGCCATTGCCGAGGCGGCCGCGCCGACGGCGAGCGAGAGCGACAGCCCCTTCACTGTGCGCGCGAACATGTCGCGCCCCAGGAAGTCGGTGCCGAACAGATGCGTGGCAGACGGCGCCAGCCCCCGCTGCGAAAAATCCGCCTGCAGCGCCGAATCCGGGATCATTGCCCCGCCTATATAGATTGCCAGCACGATCGCGAGCATCGCCGCAGAGCCTATCGCGGCAGCCGTGCGCCGGTTCAGCCTCTTCACGCCGCCGCCCCCTCTCGTGTGCGCGGGTCGATGGCCTGCGTCAGGATATTCGCTATCAGGTTGCCGATGAAGACGAAGCATGACGAGAACATGACGATCCCTAGGAACAGCGGGATGTCCGACGCGCCCGTCCCCGCCGCCGCCGCTGCCGCGCCGAGGCCCGGATAGCTGAAAATGGTCTCCGCGAATACCGAACCGCCGAACAGTTCCGCGAAGGATCCGAACTGCATTACCACCGCCGGGATCATGGCATTGCGTATGCCATGGCGGAACAGGATCCGGGCCTCCCCTTCGCCGCGCGCCCGCGCGAACAGCACATAGTCGCTGGCGTACACATCAGCCAGCTTTTCCCTCGTGTGCAGGGCCAGATTGGCGAACGAGAGGAAGGACAGCGTGAGCGCCGGCAATATCAGATGGTGTATGCGCTGCCCCAGCGTGACCGCTTCCGGCGGGACCCCAGGCGGCGCCGCAAGCCCGAATGGGAACCAGCCGAGCGCCGCAGCGAAGACAGCCAGAAAGACCAGGCCGATCCAGAATGTCGGGATCGAGCACATGAACAGGCAGATGCGCCTGACAATGCGGTCAGGCCAGCGGTCCCTGAACACGGCCATGAAACAGCCAGCCGAAAATCCGAAAATCCCGGAAAGCGCCCACGCCGACATCATCAATGCGAGCGAGGCCTTGAAACGCACGCCGATCACATCGAGCACTGGCTGGCGGTAAGAGGTCGATGTGCCCCATTCGCCGCGCAGTATGCCGTCGAGCCAGCCCAGATAGCGCTCAGCGGGCGGCTCGTCGATGCCCCAGTACTCACGCATTTTCTCGACATTCTCATCCGAAACCCCAGGATGCGACAGGCGATACCTCGTTTCGGGGCTTATCGGCGACGCGCTTGCCAGCACGAAGGAGAGCAGGCTCACCGCTAGGAGCAGCGTAAGGCCCCTCAGAATATATATTGTCACGGATTTCAGATTCGCCAATGCCGCCCCCTCAGCTTTCCCAGTACCATTCCTTCAGATTGGCGACAAGCGTCCACGAGGCGCCATGCGCGTGGATCATCTGTCTGCCTGTGTTTAGCCCATCCCTGCGAAAATACAGGTGGTCTTTGTTCACGAGGAAAATGTACGGGCACGCGCCGCGCATGCTCGTGCCAGTCGTGCCGTCCCATTGCGCCTTCTGCCATTGCGGGATCGCCTCTTCAAGGCTCCGCGCATTGAGCGCCGCGTCGAGATAGCCGTCCACGATGGGGCTGCCGAAACTCTCCGGGTCGTACCAGTCGTCTTTGCCAATGCTCGACGAATGGTATAGGCGGTAGCTGGTGATCGGGTTTGCGCTGCCCCAGGCGAGGATTATCGGCTGCGCGACCATCAGCGCCATGATGTCGTTTTCGCCCGTCCCCTCGACAATGAGCTCGACGCCGATCTTCTCGCGCACCTGATTCGCCGCGCTCATCGCAACAGCCTGGCGCGCGCTGTCGCCCGCAAAATAGTAGACGGGCATCGAGGCCTTCAGCCCGCCCTTCTCGCGGATGCCGTCGCCGTCCGCGTCTATCCATCCAGATTCTTCCAGCAGGCTCAGCGCATAGCCCACATCCGTCTCGATGACGCTCTCCGGATTCCACCACGGCATGCCGTCGTTTTCGGAATATGCCGGCGTGCCATAGCCATTCAGCGCCTCGTCGCACAGCTGCTGGCGGTCGATCGCGTAAGCAATGGCCTTGCGGATGGCCATATCGCAGGTGACATCATTGCCCATGGGGTTGCCGAGGGAACTGGTGCCGCTGCCCGCCGGTATGACAGGCATGACGATCCCCATATTGTCCACCGTTTTCTCGACGAGCAGATTATATCCGTCCACAGTATTCGCCGCCGCTATGGGCGCTGAGGTAAGCGTGATGTCGACCTGGCCGGATTTGGCCGCTATGAGCTGCTGATCCTCGCTTGACATGTTGATGAACACCGCCCGCCTGATCCGCGGGGCTTCATTATAGTAATGTTCGTTCGCCTCCAGGATCATCTGCTGATCGACATCGTACTGTGCCAGCCTGAAAGGGCCCGAGCCGACGGGCGCCAGGCCGAAGCCCTCGCCGTATAGGCGCTCAGGCACTATGCCAATGCCGGCGGCCGCCAGTATAAATGTAGACTGCGGGTGCTTCAGCCTGATTTCCACAATGCTGCCGTCCCCGGTGACGCTTTCGACTGCCGAAAGGTCGTTCTCCGTGGCGCTGTCCATTATTGTCCTATAAGAAAACACGACATCCGAGGCCTTGACCGCCTCCCCGTCCGAGAATTTGGCGTCCTGCCGGATCGCAAAGGTGTATGTAAGCGCGTCTTCGCTGATCGTATAGCTCTCCGCAAGATCGGGCACTATATTCATGTCCGCGTCCAGCGCGACAAGCGACGAATACAGCAGCGGCACATAGCTGCCATGGCCCGATGTCACGAGCGGGTCGAAATTCGACGGTATGCCTGGAAAGCCTATAACGACTTCATCCTTAGCGGCACCTCCCGGAACGCCGCCCGGAACGCCGCCCCCTGTGGGCGCACAGCCCACGAACAGTGAAACGGCGAGCATGGCCGCAAGGGCGGCACAAAACAACCTTCTCATAATCCCCTCCATCGCGGCCGCTCGGCCGCCGCAAAATCAAAGCAGAAATAACTTACTGCCCAGCCATAAATATCGGCAGATGCGGATGTGCAAGGAATGCCTACCGCATGGAGCCCTGCACACGTCAAAACCTCCGGCCATTACCGGCCGAATCCTCACGGCGGCGCCCGACGCTTGTTCCAGCGCCCGCGAAGCCGCCGCCCACAATGCCTGCACACGGCAAAACCACCGGCCGTACTAACTGGAAGCCAGTATAATTATAATTGCCGCCACATTGCCGCGCAAGCTCCCCTGGGGGATATATTTTTGCTTTTTGGGGGGAAATACGAATTTATTTTTC
>JAIRSA010000095.1 GCA_031255695.1 Eubacteriales Family XIII. Incertae Sedis bacterium
CGCCCATATAATGTTAATATGAAAACTGCCCTTTGGCAGCTTCGTACGGCGTGGTCTGGGTCCTGCGCAATGTGAAACTGTGAACCTCGTCAGGTCCGGAAGGAAGCAGCGATAAGCGGATCTTCACATGTGCCGCAGATCAGCCTTTTCCGGTTGTGCGAAGCGCCCAAAGGGCATTTTGGCGGGCTTGCTAGGCAGCCGCGCGGCGGCGTGCTCTTCAATTGTATTAGTTTAAAGGGATGAAGCGGATATGCACCTGGCGCTTTACAGGAAATTCAGGCCTGAGACATTTGACAAAATGCTGGGGCAGGAACATATTGTCAGGATCCTGACAAACCAGATCAGGATGGGCACGGTCGGCCACGCGTATCTGCTATGCGGGACGCGCGGCACGGGCAAGACGACTGTGGCGCGCCTGCTTGCGAAGGGCGTGAACTGCCTGGCCGACGAGGGGCGCCCGTGCGGCGTCTGCGCCAGCTGCGTGGATATCAGGGACGGCGTGTTTATGGATGTCGTCGAGATAGACGCGGCGTCGAACAACGGCGTGGACAATATACGCGATCTCAAGGAGAGCGTCCAGTACCCGCCCGTCCAGGGCCGGCGCAAGGCCTATATCATCGACGAAGTCCACATGCTTTCCACAGGCGCCTTCAACGCGCTGCTCAAGACATTGGAAGAGCCGCCCGCCGACGTCATGTTCATACTGGCGACGACGGAGCCGCAGAAGCTGCCTGCCACAATACTGTCCCGCTGCCTCAGGCTGGACTTCAAGCGTGTGCCCGCCGCCGTGATAAAGCGCGGGATGAAGGATATATGCGCAGAGATCGGCACGGATATCACGGATGACGCGCTGGCGCTGCTGGCGTTCAACGCCGGGGGCTCTGTGCGCGACGGGCTTAGCCTTTTGGACCAGTGCATCGCGGGGGGCGGGCCCGTAAGCCGGGATACCGTCCTCGAACTGCTGGGGAGCCCCGGCGAGGAACGGCTCGCGGAACTGACGGGGCTGGTATTTGCGGGCGATGTACCTGGCGCGCTGATGATGCTCGACGGCCTGCTGGCCGACGGGAACGACGAGCGCCAGATCATGAAGGACTGGATAGAGCATTTTCGGAACCTCATGCTGATACAGCATGTGAGGCGCCCGATGGATGTGATGAATATGCCGGCTGAGAATGCCGAATTGCTGGTGGCGCAGGCCGGCCGGCTGCCGCAGGGTTTTGTAAGCGGCTGCATAATGGAGTTGTCCAAAACGCTGAACGACGCCAGATGGTCCACACAGCCGAGGGTGCTGCTGGAGGTGGGGCTTATAAAGATGGCGCTGGGCGGCGAGGCGGCGCCTGTCACGGCGCCGGTGGGCAGGATGCCTGGCGCGGCATCTGCCCCGTCGGCGAAGCCCGTAGCGCCCGCGCCACCCGGCGTGGGGCAGGCAGTAGCGGCGACGTCGCCTGCGGCGGCCACGGCGCCAGCGCATGGCGTGGCGGATGCTGCGGCGGCCATGGTGCCAACGCCCGGCGTGGCGGATGCTGCGGCAGCCACGGCGCCGGATGCGGCAGCCAGGCCGGCTGCGGCGGGCATGCCGCCGGCACCCGACGTCGATCTGGACGGCATCGTTGCAGAGATATCGCGCAGCAAGGCGGTATTCAAGCGCCTTGAAGGGCGCAGCAGGCTTTCCCGCACGGCGAAGGGCGCATATGTGCTGGAGGTCCTGGACGACTTCACGAAAAAGACTGCGGAGAGCGCGAGGGAGATGATCGAGGCGATGCTCTCAAAGCGCCTTGGGGCCGAAACGCGGATCGAATGCCGCATGGCAGAGGGCGGCAAGTTCGAAGAGCGCGCCCCAGCGCCAGGACCGGCACCAGATCCGGCGCCAAGCCCGGCGCCAGGCCCGGCACCAGATCCGGCCCCAAGCCCGGCCGCTGGGGCATTGGCCCCTGAAGCGCCGGCGCCAGGCGCAGAGGAAATAGCCAGACAGCTCCAAGGGAAATTCAACATAGAAGTGAGCGTGGAGCGGGAATAATATCAGATAGGCGCTGCCAGGCAGCGGGGCGCGGCGAGGGCACGCGGCAAGCCGCCCGCCAGGCAGGGCATGCCAGGATGCGCGGCAGGCCGCCAGCCATACGGCGGGCCGGCCGCTGCGGCGGCAGTGCAGGCAGCGCAAACGCAGCAATGCGATTTCAGGAGAAATGAAAATGGGAAAAGGCATGAAGGCAGGAAAGAGGCCGAACCCCAACAAGGGGATGAAACAGGCAGGGGCGCAGGCAGAACAGCTGCGGCGCATGCAGGAGATGCAGAAGCGCATGGAGGAGATCCAGGGCGAGATCGAAGCGAAGGAAGTGGAGACCACTGCGGGAGGCGGGGCGGTCAAGGTAAAAGTCAATGGCAGGAAGGAGATCGCTGCCATTGAGATAAGCCGCGACGCGCTAGACCCGGAAGATGTGGAGATGCTGCAAGACCTCATCATGGTGGCGGTCAATGAAGGCCTCCGGCAGATCGACGAGATAACGCAGGCCGAAATGGGAAAAGTGACAGGCGGGTTATCTATACCCGGCCTTGATTAGCGTGCCATGGCCACAAAATACTTTGCGAAACCGCTCAACAACCTGATAAACGAATTATCGAAGCTGCCGGGCATTGGGGGCAAAAGCGCCCAACGCCTGGCCTTTCATATTCTTTCTATGGAAGAGAAGGATGCC
>JAIRSA010000099.1 GCA_031255695.1 Eubacteriales Family XIII. Incertae Sedis bacterium
ATCGGCGAGGAAGGCACGCTGGACTATAAGCGCACCATCAGGATCGGCAAGCAGATCGCGTCCGCCCTCAGCATGGCGCACAAGAACAATATCATCCATAGGGACATAAAGCCGCACAATATACTCATAATGTCTGACGGCAATGCAAAAATCACGGATTTTGGGATCGCCAAGGCCGTAAGCGACGCCACCATTGTCGAGCAGGGCGAGGACGCGATAATGGGCTCGGTGCACTATTTTTCGCCTGAGCAGGCGAGGGGGGGCTATGTGGACGAGAAGTCGGACATATATTCCCTTGGGATTGTGGTGTACGAGATGCTTACGGGCAGGGTGCCCTTTGACGCCGAGAACCCCGTCACTGTAGCGGTAATGCACATGAACGACAAGCCGCAGCCCCCGTCGGCCCTGGTTTCGGGGATACCGCCTGGGCTGGAGCAGATCGTGATGAAAGCCATTGAGAAATACCAGATAAACCGTTTCAAGAGCGCCGACGACATGTTCGAGGCCCTCGACAATGTGAATTTCATTACAGGTATAATAGAAGACAGCAAAATCGCCGACATGGTGCGCGAAAAGGGCGTGGAAGGCGAAGTCGGGGGCGAGGGCGAGGACGCCGGGAAACCGGCTGAAAAGCGCGAGGCCCGCAATGGTAAAGGGGATATGAACAGCAAAAAGAAGAGCAAGGGTGTTGCAAAGATACGCGTAGCCGCAGTGGCGCTAGCGCTGGTTTGCGCCATACCGGCAAGCTATTTCATATATGTCGGGATCCAGGCATTGAGCGCCCCGAAGGAGGTCGCCCTGCCGGATGTCGTGGGCAAGACGGAGGAAGAGGCCAAGGAGGTGCTGGACGTGCTGGGGATCGGCATCGAGATCGGGGACCGCGTGGCGAGCCCTGAGATCGAGGAAGGCCGCATCGTCTCCCAGGAACGGCCGGAGGGGAGCTTTGTAAAGGAAGGCTTCACCCTGCGCGTGAATATAAGCCGAGGCGCGCCGCCAAGCACGGAAAAGGAGCCTGAGGAGGTCATAGTCAAGACGCCGAACCTTGTCGGGAGGAGCCTGGACGACGCAAGGCGGGCCCTAGAGAACTACGGCTACAGGGAGGGCGCGATCAGCCACGAGAACAGCGAACTGCCGGTGGACTATGTCGTGAGGCAGTCGCCCGAACCAGGCGTCGACGCCGAGCAGGGCGCCCGCATAGACATGGTGCTGAGCCTGGGCACGCCTGAACCGGAGAAAGTGGCGGTGCCCAACCTCCTGGGGCTTACGCGCGAGGCGGCCGCGAGGCAGCTTTCCAACAGCGGGCTCACAATAGGCGCCATAAGCGAAGAGGCCAGCGATGTCTACGAAGAGGGCCAGATAACGGGCCAGCAGTACGGGCCTGAGGAAGAGGTGGACAAGGGCGCGGCGGTGAATCTGAGGATCAGCAACGGCGCGGCGGGCACCGGGGGCAGGCAGAGGACGGTGGTTATAGATATAGACTTTACTGACGCCCCAAGCGAGGTCTTCACGCTTACGGTGATGCTTGCGGACAGCCAAGGCAGGACATCTACGGTCATAGACCGCATGGTGCGCTACAAGACCAGCGGCGGCGACGCGATACCCGTCACAGGGGAAGGCTCAGGCACGGTGTATGTGCTCTTCAGCGGCGAGCCGGTAATGTCATACATCGTCGATTTCACATCAGGCAATGTCTCCAAGATCTGATGGATGGGCTGATAGTCAAAGGCATAGGCGGCTTCTACTATGTGAAGGCGGCGGGCGGCGAGGTATACCAATGCAGGGCGCGCGGCGCTTTCAAGAAGGACGGTGTCACCCCCACAGTGGGCGACGCCGTCGATTTCGAGCCGCTTGACGAAGAAGAAGGCGTAGTCAACAGCATAAAGCCACGCAAAAACATATTCATCCGGCCGCCCATAGCGAATATAGACTGTTTCGTGGTCATTGTGGCTGCGGCCAGGCCCGCGCCGAACCTAGGCGTGCTGGACAAGTTCCTCGTTTCCGCAGAGCGGGCCGACACCGAGGTGGCAATCTGCATCAATAAGGTGGATATAGGCAAACCTGAAACTATCAGGGAGATAGTGGATATATACAGCGGTATATACCGGGTGCAGCAGATCAGCTGCGCCACAGGGCAGGGGATAGAAGGGCTGCCTGGGCTGTTCAAGGGCAAGCGCTGCGCCCTGGCCGGGCCTTCGGGCGCCGGTAAATCGACCCTGCTGAACCTGCTGCATGGCGGGCTCGGCCTAGAGACGGGCAGCGTCAGCGGCAAGACAGAGCGGGGGCGGCACACGACGCGGCATGTGGAACTGTTCGAAATGGGCTTCGGCGGCATGATGTTCGACACGCCGGGCTTCACAAGCTTCGAAATGAACGACATGGAAGCGGCCGAGCTTGCGGGCTGCTATCCGGAGATGGCGGCCTGCCTGGGCCAATGCAGATTTGACGACTGCCGCCATGTGAAGGAGCCGGGCTGCGCGGTCCTGGAGGCCGTGGCGGGGAAGCGGATAGCCGCGTCGAGGTACGCGTCCTATCTGCGCCAGCTGGAGGAGATAAGCGGCGCCAGGCGCTGAGGGCGCACGCCAGGCGCTGAGGGCGGCGCCTTTTCGGCGGCCCCAGCGTGCGGCCGGAAGAGCCGCCACCTGTGATGGCTGCGAGGCCTGTTCCGGCGATAGCCCAGAGGCGGCCTGGAATTACCTATATTTTGCAATGACGGACATTTTTGGCAGTGAAGGGAGAATAATATGGGAATAATAGCTCCATCGATATTGTCGGCGGATTTTTCTGTGCTTGGGAAGGAGATATCCAGGCTTGAGGAGGCGGGCGCCCAGATGGTCCATATTGACGTGATGGACGGGCACTTCGTGCCGAACCTGAGCTACGGCCCGGTGGTGGTGCAGAGCCTGGCGGGCAAGACCGCCCTGCCGTTCGACATCCATCTCATGATCGAGGACGCGGACAAGTACATACCGGCATTTATCACGGAGAATACAGCCTATATCACCGTGCACCAGGAGGCATGCGTACACCTCGACAGGACGGTCGGGCTCATAAAGGCGCTGGGCGCAAAGCCTGGGGTCGCGCTCAACCCGGCGACCTCGCTCGCGACGCTTGACTTCATGCCGGAGGATGTGGAGCTTGTCCTTATCATGTCGGTGAACCCCGGATTCGGGGGGCAGACATTCATAAATGCGTCTGTGGACAAAGTGAGGGCCCTTGCGGGGCTCCGGGCGGCGCGCGGCCTTTCGTTCAGGATAGCGGTCGATGGCGGGATATCCCTCGGCAATGCCAAGGCCCTGGCGGAAGCGGGCGCCGACGTGTTCGTGGCAGGCGCGGCCCTGTTCGAGGCCAGCGACATGAAGGCGTGGATCGACAGCTTCCGCGGCCTGACGGGCGCGTGACAAAACGTACCGTCCCCACTGTCACTTGGAAGGCGTGACAAAACGTACCGTCCCCACTGTCATGGCGAAAGGAGTTGCATTATAGAGCGCTGTATCGTATAATGTGTGCAAGGAAAGGAATGCGCCTATGGAAAACGAAAAAAGGCCCGAACTTGTCATCGCACGCATTATCGAATTCCTTGACGCCAAAAAATACATTAGAGCGCGGGACGAGATACTTAAATTTGACGCCGTCGAAACAGCGGAGGCATTAGAGGAGATATTAGAGAAGCCCGGCATAGAATGCGCTGTGATATTGTTCCGGATGCTTCCGAAGGATGTCTCGGTAGATGTTTTTTCGTACCTCCCTGTCGACGACCAGCTGGCGATCATCAACGCGATAACGGACAAGGAAGTCAAATATATAATAGATGAGCTGGACTTCGACGACATGATCGACGTGCTTGAGGAGCTTCCCGCAAATATCGTCGACAAGATCCTTGAAAAGACGCCAAAGGAAGAGCGGAAGCTTATCAATACATTCCTGCATTATCCAGAGGACAGCGCGGGCAGCCTGATGACGCCCGACTATATAAGCCTTCAGAAGAACATGACGGCGGGCGAGGCCATGGCCCATATCAGGGCGGTCGGCATGGACAGCGAGACCATATACACCTGCTATGTCAAGGATCGCGGGCGCAAGCTCATAGGCATAGTCTCGCTGCGTGCGCTGGTGGTCGCCGAGAGCGACGCCCCCATAGCCGGGATGCTGAACGGCGACATGGTGTACGTGCACGTATACGATGACCAGGAGAAGGTCTCGGAGACATTCAAGCGCTACGGTTTCCTGGCGATACCGGTGGTTGACAACGAGGAGCGCCTGGTCGGGATAATAACGGTCGACGACATACTGGATGTCATCGAGGAGGAATACAACGAGGACGTGGAGAGGATGGCCGGCGTGCTGGATTCCGGCGACGCCGAATACCTGGACACGGGCGTCTTCAAGCATGTGGCCAGCAGGCTGCCGTGGCTGATATTCCTGATGATATCCGCAATGCTCACGGGCACGATAATCAGGAGCTTCGAGGCCCTGCTGTCAAACGCGATCAGCTTGGCCGCGTATCTGCCCATGCTCATGGGGACCGGCGGGAATTCAGGCTCGCAGTCGGCCACGCTCATAATCAGGGGCATGGCGACTGGCGATCTGGAACTGCGGGACGCCATGCGCGTGCTGTGGAAGGAAGTGAGGATCAGCCTGATAATAGGGCTGGTGCTGAGCAGCCTGAACTTCGCCAAGATACTGCTCCTGGACAGGGAGAGCATATGGGTGGCCGTGACGGTCTGCCTGGCGATGCTGGTGATAGTCACGCTGGCAAAGTGCATAGGCGGCCTGATGCCCATGCTCGCCAAGCGCATAGGGATAGACCCGGCGCTGATGGCGGCCCCCATGATATCGTCGCTTACGGATCTGATCACATGCATATCGTATTTCACGCTTGCGACGGTAATACTTAGCATATGAGCGGCGGCAGGCGCGCCCGCGTTTGCGGTGGCGATGGCGCTGCGGGCGGGCGCGGGATCTGGAACGGGAAATGAGTGATGGCAATACACTGACAATCGATAGGGAGTACGTCGCGGGGCTCATCAGGCCACGCCGCGCCGACACCCACAAGGGGGACTACGGGCGGGTGCTGATAGTGGCCGGATCGCCCGGCATGGCCGGCGCGGCGGTCCTTTGCGCGCTCGGCGCGTTCCGGAGCGGCGCGGGGCTTGTGCAGCTGGCAGTGGACGAGGCGCTGTTCCCCATAATGCACGCGGGCATAGTGGAAGCCACGTGCGTGAGCCGCAGCAGGCTTCTAGGCAGCCTGGGCAGGCCAGGGGCCGGAGGGATCGGCGCATTTGGCGCGATAGCCGCGGGCCCGGGCCTGGGCAACACGGCCGAGACGAAGGAGATGATCGCCAGGCTGGCGGAGACGTACACGGGGACCATGGTCATCGACGCGGACGGCCTGAACGCGCTCGCGGGCAGCACGGATCTGCTCAGGCGCGCCAGATGCCGGGTTATAATAACGCCGCATATGGGCGAGGCCGCGCGGCTCCTGGGCACTGAGCCCGCAGAGCTGAAGCGCGCCAGGCATGATGCGGCCGCGAGGCTGGCCGCCATATCGGGCTGCGCCGCGTTGCTCAAGGGTGCCGAGACGCTCGTGTTTTCAGACGATGGCCGCAAAATGGCGAACAAAACCGGGAATCCGGGCATGGCGACCGCCGGCAGCGGCGACGTGCTGACAGGCGTGATAGCGTCGCTTGCGGCGCAGGGGCTGCAGCCATTCGAGGCGGCAGCGGCAGGCGCCTACCTGCACGGGGCGGCCGGCGACGCGGCGGCGCGGGATCTGGGGGAATACGGCCTTATGGCGTCGGACATAGCGCACAGGATACCAGCTGCGATCATGGGGCTGCACAGCCCGCGCGGCTAGGCGCATTGCCGGGGCAGGCATTTGGCTGCCAGGCGGCGCTGCCGGGGGCCATTTCGGCCGCGCGGCTAGGCGCAGGATTTTATCAGGAGAATTATTATGACAGGACATGTGAAAAAACTGGCTATTGCGGTGGGGGGGCTTCTGGCAGCAGGCCTCCTTTCGGCGGCAGTATACGCTGCGGCGGCCGATCCGGGCTCGGAGGGCGATCCGCTGGTCACGAAAAGCTATGTCGATCAGCTCCTCTCCAAAATGGGGGCCGTGTTCGTGCCCCTTGAAGTCAAGGAAGGGCAAAAGCTCGTCGGCAGCGAAGGGACCGAGCTCATACTGAGGAGCGGCGAGGCCACTGCGGTCGGCGCCGAGGAGAACGGGGTATCTGACCTGACGGCGGGGAAGGACCTCATGACCGGCGATATCGTGGAGGCGAACCATCTGCTGATCGTGCCGAGGGGCGATGGGCGCGGCATAACGGCCGAGACGGACGTGTGGCTGATGATAAAAGGCGGCTACAGCCTGGCCGAGCCCCAGGGGCCGGCGGAAGAGGCGGAAGAGCAGGAACAGCAGAAGGGGCAGTAGGGCCGCCATTGGCAGCAGGACGGCCATTGGCAGTATAAGGAGAACATCTATAGATGACGGAAATCAAGAAATTCGCAAGGCTGAATTTAATTTTTTTGCTGATAATAGCCGCTGCCCTCGTGTGCGGCATCATTGCCCTAGTGGCGAGGGCGCAGGTCGAAAGCCAGAACAAGGTATATGATATAGTGCTGGATTTCCAGGAAACGGAGGCCCTGGCAAAGCAGGCGGGCGAGAGCGTGCCGCTCTGGCTCACCCGTTTCAAGGACATGAAGATAAACAAGGTAGGCCTGGCCGAAGAGAGCCTGAAGAGCCTTATGGAGGGCGACGACATGCCAGTGTCCGCAGAGGTGATGGACATACTCACCAAGGACGCGGACTGGGAGTCGGATTACCCAGAAGGCTGGATAAACAGAATGAAGCTGTCCGGCTATGACGCCTACGACCTGATGATCAGGATGGGCTCCAAAGAGGCCTACGATTTCGTGACCCAGGCCCTGCTGGCCCGCTACGACAATGCCAAGATACTATGCTATCCGGACGATGACGCCGAAAAGGGCGGCTATGCCCTTATTGACGGCACGCCGGACATCACGCTCTATACCCCGGAATACAAAGAGCAGAATTCAAAGGGCGGCGGATTCATCGAACTTATAGATATAGTCGATTCCAAGCTTATGTACCTGAGCCTGGGGATGCTCCCGGAAAAGGTGGAGCTGATCCAGAGCGTCGGGATGGAAGTGATACCGCGCACGGCGAGCTATGACACCTGGAACGGGCGGCGCTACGCGAAGGCTGTGCTGGCGGATTACGAAAAGCTTGGCGTCAAGCCTTCGTACCTCATTGTCGGGGGCGAGGGCGTGCCGGGTTTTGACGACGGCATAGAGGTGATGGGCGCATACGTCGACGAGAACGACATAAAGATCGGCGTCATCGAAGACACCACGCAGCTCCAGAACATACTTCAGCACGGCGTGCTTGAACTGACGGAATACCGGGGATATGACGCCGTGCGGGTGTTCTCCGTGTGGAACTACATACAGAACCGGTACCAGTATTACGGCTATGAGGGCGCCAAGGAGATCGAGAACACCCTTTTCCGCACTGTGGTCGAGAGGAACGTCAGGGTCATCTACTATAAGCCGATCAAGGAGATAAAGGACTTCCATACATATGTGACGGACACGGGCGAATACAGGGAGCTGTTCGCCAATCTGGAGAAACGGCTGGAGCGGCACGGGTTCTCGCAAGGCGACGCCAAGGCCATGGCGCCGTACAAAGTGGGCTTCGCGATCAAGCTCATCATAGGGCTGGGATGCGTCGCGGCGGCATTGCTGCTGCTGGAGCTGATCCTGCCTATGCCGATGCGCACGCGCTACAAGCTCCTGGGTCTGGGGTCTATCCTGGTCTGCGCGGCGTTCTATGTAATGCCGAATACCACGGAATTGATCGAGAGCCTGGCGAATGCGGTCATATTCGGGTGCCTGGCCACAGTCCTGTTCACGGGCGTGGCAAAGGCCTGCCATGACAGGGCGGCCGGCGCCTCTGGCGGCGCGGGCGGGGCGGGCAGCCTTGCAGCCGGCGTTTCCGGCACCACGGGCGGGGCGGCTGGCGGCGCGGGCGGAACAGGCGGCCTTGCGGACGGCGCCACGGCTTCGGTCTTGGGCGCCCCGGCGCCGAAACTGCTCCGGGTGATCGGCATTTCCATATGCGCCGTCGTGGGCGCCGCCATTGTGGCATTGATAGGCGCTGCCCTGACTGCGGCGCCGCTGTCGTCAGTCAACTACATGCTGGAGATCGACATCTTCAGGGGGGTGAAGGTAGCGCAGCTGCTGCCGATAGCCTTCTTTACATTGGCATATATGGCGTATTTTGGATTCGGCAAGGGGAAGCGCGAGCCTGGGCGCCTTGAGGCAGGGGACATAAAGGAGCTGCTGAACACATCGATAAAGGTATGGATGCTGCTGGTAGGGGCGGTCTTCGCCGCAGGCGGGATGTATTATATACTGAGGACGGGGCATGAAGTCGTGACCGCAAGCCGCATCGAGATGATATTCCGCAACGATCTGGAAGAGCTGCTGCTTGCGAGGCCCAGGACCAAGGAATTCCTGTTCGCCTTCCCGGCCATCATGCTGATGGTGTATACGGCATTCCGCCGCCTGCGCTTTTGGACTGTGGCCTTCGGGTTCTGCGGCGTGGTGGGCGTGACATCTGTCATAAATACATTCATGCATCTCCGCACGCCGCTCTACCTTGGCTTTGTCAGGACAGGCTACTCGGTGCTTTTCGGCATAATCATAGGGCTTGTCTATATGCTGGCCTTCCATATCGCCTACGAGGCATATAGGAAGCTGCAGAGGCGATTTGCAGATGCGTAGGGTTTTCAGGATATTGATATCAGGATATTACGGCTTCAACAACATAGGCGACGAATCGATCCTTACCGCCGTGGTGGACAGCCTGCGCGCGAAGCTCCCGGACATAGAGATCACGGTCCTGTCGCAGAACCCGGCGAATACGTCGGAGAAGCATTCGGTCCGCGCGGCGGACAGGAAATCGCCGGCGGCGATAATGGGCGCGGTCAGGCGCTGCGACCTGCTGATAAGCGGGGGCGGCAGCCTGCTGCAGGATGTCACGAGC
>JAIRSA010000231.1 GCA_031255695.1 Eubacteriales Family XIII. Incertae Sedis bacterium
AGGCTCCTGGTCTACCAGGCAGCCGCTATAGCCACCGCGCATAATGTTCCTGTCTCGAAGTATTCCGCTATGGCCAAGGTATTCGCCTCGGAGACCGCCAACAAGGTCGCGACCCAGGCGGTCCAGATCCTGGGCGGCTACGGCTACACCCGCGACTATCCGGCCGAGCGTTTCATGCGCGACGCCAAGATCACTGAGATATACGAAGGCACTAGCGAGATCCAGCGCATAGTGGTCGCAGCATCGATCCTGAAAGACTGATTGCGGATCCGGAAATATAGAATGATCGAGGAGGAAGTATTATGAATATTCTGGTTTGTATGAAACAGACTTTTGACACAGAAGCGAAAATCGCGCTCAATGCCGCCGGCAAGATCGACGGGACAGGGGTCAACCTCGTCATCAATGCCTACGATGAGTTTGCGATTGAGGAAGGGCTCAGGCTCAAAGAGAAGTTCGGCGGCGAGGTGATCCTGCTGAGCCTTGGCGGGCAGAGCGTAGAGACATCGCTGCGCACAGGGCTTGCGATGGGCGCCGACAGGGCAGTGCTCGTGAGCGATCCCGCCCTCGCGGAAGCCGACGAGTGGGCGGCCGCCGAGGCGCTGGCCAAGGCCGCGGCCACCATCCCGTACGACATCATACTGGCAGGGCGCATAGCCGTGGACGACGGCTCCGCGCAGGTTTCGGTGCGTTTGGCCGAAGCCCTCCAGATCCCTTCGGTAAGCAGCATACTCAAGCTTGATATCGAAGGCGCCGCCGCTACCGCCGTGCGCGAGATCGATGGCGGCACAGAGACCATAGAAGTAGGCCTCCCCGCTGTGTTCACAGCGCAGAAGGGCCTGAACGAAGCGCGCTACCCTTCGATGGCCGGCATCATGAAGGCCAAGAAGAAGGAGATCAAGACGGTCAGCCTCGCGGATCTCGGCATAGGCGATCTCGCGCCCAAGGCGGCCGTCACTAAGTTCAGCCTTCCCAGCCCGCGCGCGGGCGGAAAGGTCATCCCCGGCGAACCCGCCGACGCCGCAAAGGAACTCGCGCGGCTCCTGCGGGAAGAAGCGAAGGCTATATAGAAAGGAGAGATTGGCATGGCAAAAGGAATTTGGATTATAATCGAACAAAGCAACCTGGCAATCCGCAAAGTCTCGCTTGAGCTTCTCAGCCAGGGCAGGATACTTGCCGATCAGCTTGGCGAGCCCCTCGTGGCCGTCATCCCCGGCAAAGGCGTTGCAGCTCTTGCGAAAGATGTCGCTCCCTACGGCGCCGACAAGGTCATCGTCATAGACGACGACAAGCTCGAAAAATACACTACGGGCGCATATACGTCCGCACTCAACAAGGTTATCCGCAATGGCGGCCCGCGCGCAGTGCTGCTCGGCAACACTGCCATCGGCAAGGACCTGGCGCCCCGCCTGGCACAGCGCCTCGGCGTCGGCATGGCGTCCGACTGCACCGGGATCGAGCTGGCTGACGGCGCGTTCTCGTTCAAGCGCCCGATCTACGGCGGCAAGGCATTCGCCGAAGTGGCGCTGAAGGCCGAGCCCGTGCTGGCCACCGTCCGCCCGAACACATTCCCCGTGGCTGAGCCTGATGCATCCAGGCAGGCCGAGACCGCAAATGAGTCCGCCGACATCGACGCGGCGGATCTGAAGGCCATCGTGAAGGACATCGCGCTTGCGGTTTCCCTCCGCCCAGAGCTGATCGAAGCCAACATCATCATCTCCGGCGGCCGCGGCATGAAGGGGCCTGAGAACTACGTGATCCTTGAGGAATGCGCTGATGTCATCGGCGCGGCCGTGGGCGCTTCCCGCGCGGCGGTCGACGCAGGATGGAGGGAAGCGAAATTCCAGGTCGGACAGACCGGCAAGACCGTCTCCCCCACCCTTTACATCGCGTGTGGCATCTCTGGCGCCATCCAGCATCTCGCCGGCATGGGCTCCTCGAAGGTCATAGTCGCGATAAACAAAGACCCTGACGCGAACATATTCACGGTCGCGGACTACGGGATCGTAGGGGACCTGTTTGAAATCGTCCCGCTTCTCACCGAAGAATTCAAGAAGCTCGTCTCATAATGAGCCCCGGCGGGCAGCCCCGCCAGGCCATGGCGGGGGACTGCCCCCGCCGGGCTTGGCGGGCGGCCCCCAACTGGACAGCGCCAGGCGTGAGGCCTCGCCGGGCGCGGCGCACCGCCAGCAGCGGGGCCCCGGCAGGCGCCGGGCATTGCAGGGCATGAGGCATGGCCAGGCGCGCCGGCGGGCGGCACCGGCCGGGATTGCGGGGTACGGGCAGCAAGGGAGATATTCATGAGTTATGATGGAGGGTTAGACAGCTTCGGGCAAAAGGAGCTGGCCGTGCTGGCAGTGGACATGCTCCACAGGGCGGCGGTGCACCACGTTTTCTGGTTCAAAGAGGTGGAGCACCAGATGGGATTCGAGAAAGCGCTTGAGGTTATGGAAGCGGCATACGAGAAAAGCCGGGGGATACAGCTCAAAAGGCTGGGCAAGGTATTGGGTTTTTCCCTGACCGACGGGGTCCCCGACCCACTTCTCAATATGCCGGAGGAAAAGCTCAGGGAGCTGGTCGGCGCCATAGGCGCGAACTGGCTGGCAGGCGACGGCATCTGGTTCCAGGCGGTCGAGTCTGGGCAGGGCATGTTCGAGGCCAAGCGGTGCAACGACACATGCTGGGCGTGGTTCTCGCCGTTCGAGGCATGGTCGATAAAGCGCCTGCTGGGACTGCCGCAGGCAGCCGGGATCGAAGGGCTGAAAAGGGCCCTTGGGCTGCGCATGTACGCATTTATAAACAAGCAGGAGATAATCGACGAGGGGCCGGGCAGCATCTTGTTCCGCATGAACGACTGCCGCGTCCAGTCGGCCAGGAAAAGCAAGGGGATGGAGGACTATCCGTGCAAATCGGCTGGTGTCGTGGAATACACCAACTTCGCGCGGGCCATCGATCCCGCCATAACTACGGAATGTGTGGGATGCCCGCCCGACGGACATCCTGATGAATGGTTCTGCGCCTGGCGCTTCAGCCTTAACGCGCAGGCCTAGTAAGGAGAGTGGGCAGAATGATCATCACAAGCCCGACAGGCGTGGCGATCGCCGCCGCCATAGCGGTGGCCGTCGCAGCTATATTTGTTTATAACATCAGAAGAGAATTGAAAAGAGATTGACTATTCTTGAAACCAAACGAAAGGAGGGGGAGGCATGCGTGATTTATTGCTCGCTGGGGAAATATACTTCCTAGCTTTTGTCATCGGAATGCTGATGGCGGCCATCATCAAGATCATGTTGTTCGTCATACGGCGCATCTCTCCTGAGAACAGGGGGGCGGGCGCCAAGGCGGGCCAGCCTGACAAGGGGGGAGGCGCAGCATGAATTTGATGACTCTGTTCCAAGGGGTCGGGACACTCTTCTATCAAGAGCCTAATGTCGTGATTGCACGTATCGCCCTTATAATTCTTGGCATTGTCCTTGTATATCTAGGGAAAAAAGGCACACTCGAACCACTGATCATGATACCTATGGGTTTTGGGATGTCTGCCGTGAACGCCGGCGTGCTGTTCCTGTCAGCCGACAAGATCGGCACGCTCTTCATGGATCCCCTGGTCGAACAGACCGACGAGCTGATGGGGATACTCCAGATAGATTTCCTGCAGCCCGTATACACCTTCGCGTTCAGCAACGGCCTGATCGCCTGCCTGGTTTTCATGGGCGTGGGCGTGCTGGCCGACATGGGGAACGTGCTGAGGTTCCCGTTCACCAGCATGCTGATAGCCCTGTTCGCGGAGCTCGGCACGGTGATCACCTTCCCGATAGCGCGGGCCATGGGCCTGACGATGGGCGAGTCGGCGGCTGTCTCCATAGTCGGCGGCGCGGACGGCCCCATGGTGCTGTTTGCGTCCCTGATCCTCGCCGAGGATCTGTTCGTGCCCATAACGATAGTCGCGTACCTTTACCTGAGCCTGTGCTACGGCGGGTACCCGTACCTGATCCGCCTCATGATCCCGAAGGAGATGAGGGGCATGGTCGTAAAGGCGGCGAAGGCCACCGACATAACAAGCAAAGAGAAGATCATCTTCGACATCATTGCCTGCACGCTGCTCTGCCTGCTGTTCCCGATGGGGGCGCCGCTGTTTGTGAGCTTCTTCCTCGGCAATGCAGTCAAAGAGTCCGGCGTCCTGAAATATATGGAACTGCTTGAGAATGTGCTGCTCTACATGGCCACATTCTTCCTGGGGCTGCTCCTCGGCGTGCTGTGCGAGGCGAGCACCCTTTTGGACCCGAAGATCCTGCCGCTCCTTGTCCTGGGCATACTTTCGCTTGCGCTCTCAGGCGTCGGCGGCATTATAGGCGGCTACGTCGTCTACCTGATCAACGGCAAGAAGTTCAACCCCGTCATCGGCATCGCCGGCGTGTCCTGCGTGCCTTCGACGGCAAAAGTGGCGCAAAAGGAGGTCTACAAGATCAACAAGCGCGCCACCATACTGCAGTATGCCATGGGCGCCTCGGTCTGCGGGGTCATCACGACCGCCATATTGACAGGCCTTTACATCACCATGGTGCCGCTGTTTGAGTGATCCAGGCTGCCGGCGGCGTGATCATGCGCCTGCCGGCCCGCCCTGTTCACCATTATAATTTACCCGTTTTAATTTACTCATTTGATTTCGTTTTTAAACGAAGGGAGGGTGTCTGATGGATTTCGGATTGACTGAAGAACAAAAAATGGTTCAGGAGATGGCGCGCAATTTTGCGGAAAAGGAGATTGCGCCGTATATCGAAGAGGATGAGGAAAACCACCACTATCGTAGAGAGATCTTGACAAAAATGGGCGAGCTTGGCCTTTTGGGATGGAGCATCCCTGAAGAGTACGGCGGCAACGGCATGGGCTGGATGGAGGCCGTCACTGCGCTCTACGAGATCGCTAAAGTCCATACCTCATGGCGCCTGAGCATCAGCGGCAACTGCTGGGGCCCGGCGATGACCATCAACCACTGGGGCACGGAGGAACAAAAACAGAAGTTTATCCCGGATCTCGTCAGCGGCAAGGCTGTAGGCAGCTTCGCGCTGACCGAGGCGAATTCCGGCTCCGATGTCGGAAGCATGAAGACCTTCGCTGCCGACAAGGGCGATCACTGGCTCATAAACGGCTCCAAGATGTGGATATCCGGCGGCCACACAGCCGATACCGGCCTGCTTTACGCCGTGACAACGGAAGGCGGCGGCCCCAGGGGGCTGTCCTGCTTCATCATCGACTACAATAACACCCCCGGCATCGAGCGCATACCGATCCACAAGAAGGTCGGCATGTGGCCGGCGCCTACATCCGAGCTGGTCTTTGAGAATGCCGTCGTCCCGAAGGAAAACCTCCTGGGCGAGGTCAACAAGGGATTCCAGATCTGCATGTGGATGCTCAACAATACGCGCATGGGCTGTGCCACCGGCTCGGCTGCCCTGGCGGCGGCCTGCCTGGAAGGCGCGGCCAACTATGCCAACGAGCGGACCCAGTTCGGGCAGCCGATTGGAAAGTTCCAGATGATCCAGCAGCAGCTTGCCGAGATGAAGCTTGAAGACGACGCAGCCAAGCTGCTTGTCTATCGCGCCGCTTGGCTGAAGGAGAACGGGCTGCCAAGCCAGCAAGCGACCTCGATGGCCAAGCTTGCAGGCTGCAACGCGGCCGTGCACGCGGCCAATGTCGCCATGAAGATCTACGGCTCCTACGGCTATTCGACAGAATATCCATGCGGCAGGTGGCTCCGTGACGCCAAGCAGTTCGAGACGCTGGAAGGCACATCCAATATCCACATGGGTATTGTCGCGGCCATAGAGCTCGGCTACCAGCCGAACAGGTAGGCCACTCGGAAAGGAGAATAGAAATGATAAACAGCGGCTATCCTTTGCACCCATATTTTAAGGAAATGCCCGATATAGGCAA
>JAIRSA010000158.1 GCA_031255695.1 Eubacteriales Family XIII. Incertae Sedis bacterium
GCAAGCAGTTTCAGGCTGGAAATGCCCCGGTACGCCTCGTCGGTGTCGGGGAACATCTTGCCTATGTCGCCCATGGCCGCTGCCCCAAGCATGGCGTCGATAAGCGCGTGCGTGGGCACATCCGCGTCCGAGTGGCCGTCCAGCCCTTCGGGGTGCGGTATCTCAAGGCCGCAGAGCACGAGCCTGCGCCCCGCAGCGAAGCGGTGCACATCGAAGCCCGTGCCGACCCTAAGCGCGGGCGCTTCGCCCATGCCGCCGGGGACAGCAAGCCCGGCTGCTTCGCCCGGCCCGCCGATGGCAGCGCCGCTTAGCGCTTCGCCCTGCCCGCCGGGGACGCCAGCCCCGGCTGCTTCGCCCGCGCCGCCGATGGCAGCGCCGCATGGCGCTTCGCCCGGCCCGCCGGGGACAGCAAGCCCGGCTGCTTCGCCCAGCCCGCCGATGACAGCGCCGCATGGCGCTTCGCCCATGCCGCCGGCTTCCGCGCGCCTGCGCCCGGCTGCTATGGCCTCGCCTATGGCGAAGTCCTCCGGCGTGGTAAGCTTGATATTGCTGTATTCGCCCTCTGTCAGCGACACATGCCCGCCCATCCGCTCGACGAGCATCGCGTCGTCAGTCCCTTCGTAGCCTTCGGCCCTCGCCTTTTCGTGGGCGGCCGCTATGAGCCCCCTGCGGAAGGCCTGCGGCGTCTGCGCGGCGTAGAGGCCGCTCCTGTCGAGCGTGCCGGAGATCCGGCCGCCGGCCGCCGACTTTATCGTGTCCGTGAGCGCCACCGCCGTGATGGATGCCCCGTCCGTTGCCGCGTTTTTTACAATATTTTCCAGAACACCGGCGCTGACAAAGGGCCTGGCCGCGTCGTGTATCAGCACGATGCCCACATCGGCGGCAAGCGACTCCAGCCCCGCACGAACGGAGCCCTGGCGCGTGCTGCCGCCCGGCACGATCTTCCTTATCTTGGCGAAACGTGGCTGCCCGGCGGCGCACGCCCCCGTATCGGCCCCCGCAAGGGCGCTATCGGCCGCCGCCAAAGCGCCATCCGCCGCTCCCGGCGCCGCAACAGCGCCCGCCAAAGCGCCCGCCCCCGCACCGGCCCCAGCCTCGGCGCACACTGCGCCGGCTGGCGCGGCTTCCCCGGCCGGCCGGCTGGCGCCTAGGCCCAGTATCCCGGCGCAATGCGGTATCCACGCCGCGTCGGCGACGATATAGACATCATCGACGGAGGCGGCCTTTTCGAAGGCCTCCGCCGTCCATACCAATACCGGCCGGCCGCCCAGCTCCATGAATTGCTTGGGCATCCCAGCCTTCATCCGGCGCCCTTCCCCCGCAGCCACAATTATTGCCGCAACCCGATTGTTGGCGTACATTATGCTTCCCTTTTATTTTCCTTTTTACTTTCCTTTCGGCTTGGCGAATATCATCCGGCCTGCCGAGGTCTGCAGGACGCTGGTCACATTTACGCTGATGGTCTTGCCTATATGCTTCCTGCCCTCCTCGACCACGATCATCGTGCCATCGTCGAGGTAGGCCACGGCCTGGTTGTATTCCTTGCCCTCCTTGATGAGGAAGAGGCTCATTTCCTCGCCCGGCAGCACCACGGGCTTCAGCGTGTTCGCGAGCTCGTTTATGTTCAGGACGCTGACGCCCTTGATCACGGCCACCTTGTTCAGGTTGTAGTCGTTCGTGACGACCTTGCCCCGCAGGATCTGCGCCAGCTTGAGCAGCTTGACATCGACCTCCGGTATCTCGTCCAGGCTCTTCTCCGCCTCGGTGTTGTATATCTCGACGCCATGCTCGGTCTGTATGCGGTTGAGCACGTCGAGGCCGCGCCGGCCGCGGTTGCGCTTCAGGCTGTCCGACGAGTCCGCTATGTGCCGCAGCTCGACGAGCACGAATTCCGGGATGACGATATTCCCTTCGATGAAGCCTGTCTTCATTATGTCGGCTATCCTGCCGTCTATTATGACGCTGGTGTCGAGGATCTTGGGCGCCGCGTCAGTATTGCTTTTGCTCTTGCCCTTGCCCTGCGTGCCCTTCCGCATAGAGATCCACGCCGGCAGTATGTCCTTGCCCTTCCGCGTGGCCACGACCACGCCTAGGTAGCCCAGCACCAGGAAGGTGACAAGGTTGAGGCCGATCTCCAGGAAGCCGCCCATGCCCCTGAATATCTGGCTCAGCAAAAACGCAATAAGGAGGCCTATCATGAGGCCGCCTGTACCTACGATTATATCGTTGACTGGCACCGCCTGAAGCTCGGACTCGATGTTCCTCGCCACCTTGGCGCCCTGTTTGCCAATGACCGGAGTCAATAAGAAAAAAATCAAACCAAAAATAATTGCGGATGCTGCTATAATAATAGATTTGTTGAGAAGGTTCAGCTGCCCTATGTCGAAGGCCCGCGAAACATCGCCGATGAACCCCGCCAGCAAAAAGACTCCGTATCCGGCGAACATGCCGATAACCGTAAATATCACCCTAAGAAGTTTTCTTATCACAAATCGGTAATTCTCCTCTCTTCCGCAAAATAGCGGCGCAATTTATGCCCGCTCAAACAATTCGACTCCACATGGGAGCCGAATATACCCTCGCGCCTTGCGGCGCACACTGTCCACGCTGCCTGCATGGACCCACTCATTCCAGACCGCAGACCGCCTCTTCAATCCTTGTCTCTAGCGCGGCTGCTTCTTCATTATTTGAAAGGATCAGCTCGCTTATGAGGATCTGTTTCGCGTTGGAGAGCATCTTCTTCTCCCCTGTCGACAGCTTCTTGACCCTGTCGATCCGCATAAGGTTCCTGACCACCTCTGCCACATTGCCTATCTCGCCGGTTTTAAGCTTGGCCATGTTCTCCCGCGAGCGCCGGTTCCAGTTGTTTGGCATCTCCGTGGAATCGTTGGCGAGTATCTCCATCACCTTCGGTGTCTCGTTCGCAGGTATGACCTCCCTGACGCCTATGACATCCGAACTGTCGCATGGTATCATTATCTTGATATCGCCGAAAGGCACCTTCAGAATATAATACTTCCTTACTTCCCCTAATATTTTCTTCTCCTCAACAGCCTCTATAACCCCAGCCCCGTGCATTGGATAAACTATCCTGTCTCCGATTGTGTACATAATATTTCCTCCATAGCCAAAGGGGCTTCGTGCCCTTGCAGGGCCACCAAGCTAAAGGGTGGGCCAATAAACACCCTCTTGAATAAGTATACTGCATACAGGAGTGGATTGTCAAGAAAACAATTTATCAGTTTACCACATGCGCGTTTCGCTGTCAATAGGATTTTTCGCATGTTCGACCAATAAAATATTTTCCTGCGCTTTTCAATCACTTATTTGATATTGGCGCGATTTTTACGGCAAAAAAGGCCTTTTGGCCTATCATTCCCGCCACACCTAAAACCTGCGGCTGACCCGGCATCTGTCTTTGTGGACAATTCCAGGGAATTATTCAAGACAAATTGCGATAAAAGTGTTATTATAATAGTGTTGTTGACATTATAGTTATAATTATGGCAATGCTAATGATAATGCTAATGATAATGCGAGGAGTGACATGAGCAAGATTCTTGTGGCGGACGACGAGGCGAAGATACGCGCTGTCATCCGCGAATATGCTGAATTCAATGGGCACGAGGTATTCGAGGCGCCCGACGGCATGATTGCCGTGAATATGTGCAGGGAGCAGCGCTTCGACATCATCATACTGGATATCATGATGCCGCGCTATGACGGTTTTTCGGCGTGCAAGGAGATCAAGAAGACCCAGGACGCGCCTGTCATCATGCTCTCCGCAAGGGGCGAGGAGTATGACAAGCTGTTCGGCTTCGAGCTCGGCATCGACGACTATATCGTCAAGCCTTTCAGCCCCAAGGAGCTTATGGCGCGCGTGAACGCGGTGCTGCAGAGGAGCGCCGCCAGGGGGGACGCGCAGCCGGAGATCCTGACGTTCAGCGGCCTTGAGATCAATATACCCGCGCGTTCCGTGACGGTGGACGGCGAAAAGGTGGAACTGACGCCGAAGGAATACGACATGCTCTTCTACCTGGTCCAGAACAGGAACATCGCGCTTTCCAGGGACAAGCTCCTTTCCGATATCTGGGGCTACGATTTCTACGGCGACGACAGGACCATAGACACCCACATAAAGAACCTGCGCAACAACCTCGGCCCATATAGGGACCGTATCGTCACATTGAGGGGGGTAGGTTACAAATTTGAAGCTTAGTATCGATTTGAAAAGCCTGAAATTCAGGCTTTGGCTGTACTTCGCGCTATTTGCGGCCCTGCTGATGCTGATACTCTGGTTCTTGCAGATAATATTCCTGAACACGTATTACGAGGATATGAAGATCCGCGAGACCCAGAGCGTGGCCGCCTCCATAGTGAGCCGCTACGGCCAGGACGGCCTGTTTGAGGAGATCGCCAGGCTGACGCGCCGCAATGACATGTACATACAGATCGAGGCAAACATAGAGGACACTTACAGTGTGCTCTATTCTTCATATAATTATACTGAGCCCGTGAACGACACGGACGGCGAGGCGACCGAAGAGACGCGGACGGCGCCCTTCCCCATCTACCGCAAGGAGATACAGTCCATGCGGCAGCAGCTGCTGAACGGCACTGCCACCTACACGACGGCCACCATCACGAACCCCATGCGCGACACCAACATGATGGCCTACTGCGCCTACCTCACGCGTACTGAGGGGCAGCTCGTCCTGCTCTATATATTCTCGCCCCTCTATCCCGTGGAATCCACTATAGAGATCCTCATCGACCAACTGAAGTACGTGACTGTTATTTCCCTTTTATTGGCATTTGCGCTATCATTTGGGATTTCGCGCATGGTGACGAAGCCGCTTACCAATATAACCAATTCCGCGGCCGAGCTTGCGGAAGGGAAATACGGCGTCACCTTTGAGCGCGGGCATTATTCCGAGATCTCCAGGCTGGCCGACACGCTGACCTACACCTCCGCCGAGCTTGCGAAGGCCGACAATCTCCAAAGGGATCTGATCGCCAATGTGTCGCACGATCTGCGTACCCCCCTCACCATGGTCAAGTCCTATGCCGAGATGATCCGCGACCTTTCGGGGGACAATCCCGAAAAGCGGAACGAGCATCTCAATGTGATCATCGACGAGGCCGATCGGCTGAGCCTCCTGGTCAACGATCTGCTGGAGCTCTCGAAGATGCAGTCGGGGCGGCAGGAACTGTCCATAAGCTCGTTCTCATTGCGCCAGACCATTGAAAACCTGCTCAACTCGTACAGCCTGCTCGCCGAGCAGGAATCGCTGTCATTCGACTTCTCGGCCGACGGCGACGGGCAGATAATAGGCGATGAGGGGAAGATCAAGCAGGTCCTGTCCAACCTCCTGAACAATGCCATAAAGTTCAGCGGCGATTCCAAGCTGATCGAGATAGCCCTCACGCAGAAGAGCAATCTGGTGCGCTGCTCGGTGACCGACCACGGGGTCGGGATCCCGCGCAAGGACCTCAAGAACATCTGGAGGCGCTATTATCAGGCGAGCGGGCGCGAGGCCGCCGGCGGGGGGACTGGCCTTGGGCTCTCGATCGTGAAGGAGATCCTCACCCTGCATAACGCCCATTTCGGCGTGGACAGCGAGGTCGGGCGCGGCAGCACATTCTGGTTCGAGATACGGAACTAATGCACGCAGGCCGGCATCATGGCCGGGGCCGGCGCAAGACTGGCGCCTGGGCTGGCGCGGCGGCGCGGGGCCGGGCTCTTGGTCCGGGGCCGGCGGGCGTGTGCCCTGGCGCCGGCGTGATATACGGCATAGGCATAAAGGAGACATGATATATGGCCAAGAAGACACAGTCTGTATTTGTATGCCAGGAATGCGGCTTTGAGAGCCGCAAATGGATGGGGCAATGCATATGCGGCGCCTGGAACAGCTTTGTGGAGGAAAAGGCGGCGCTGCGCAGCGCTGACGACGACCCTAGGCGGCGCGCCACGCATGCGGCGAAGGGCGGCGCGGCCCCGGCGCGGCTGGCGGAGATCGGGCAGGGCGCGTACGAGCGCATAGATACAGGGCTTTCGGAGCTCAACCGCGTGCTCGGCGGCGGCCTTGTCAAGGGCTCGCTGACGCTGATAAGCGGCGAGCCGGGGATCGGCAAGTCCACCATCATCATAGAGGCCGCCGCCAATATAGCCCGCCAGTCGGGCAGCGTGCTCTATGTGTCCGGCGAGGAGTCGGAGGAGCAGATCAAGCTGCGCGCCGACAGGGTATGCGGCGGGATTTCCGGGGATCTGTTCCTGCTTGCCGAGACCAATATAGGGCTCGTCGTGGAGGCCGCCAAAAAAATGGGGCTGGCCTTCCTGGTGATCGACTCCATACAGACCATGTATTCCGAGAGCCTCGAATCGGCCCCCGGCAGCGTCTCGCAGGTGCGCGCCTGCACCGACGAGCTGATGCGCCTCGGCAAGGCCAGCGGCATACCGGTCTTCATAGTCGCGCACGTGACCAAATCAGGCGACCTGGCCGGGCCTAGGATAGTCGAGCACCTTGTGGACTGCGTCTTGCAGTTCCAGGGCGAAAGGAGCCAGGATCTGCGCATACTCCGCGCCAACAAGAACCGCTTCGGCGCGACGAGCGAGATAGGGCTCTTCGAGATGGGCGAATCCGGGCTGCGCCCTGTCGAAAGCCTGTCCGGCAGCTTCCTCGAAGGGATAGACGGGGCGGGCGAGGGCGCGGTGGCAAGCGCCATATACGAGGGGACGCGCCCGCTGCTGCTTGAGATGCAGGCGCTCACCGCCCCCGCAAACGTGGGCTTCGCGCGCAGGGCCGCCATCGGCGTCGAAGCGGCGCGCCTGAACATGATACTCGCCGT
>JAIRSA010000197.1 GCA_031255695.1 Eubacteriales Family XIII. Incertae Sedis bacterium
AACGGGACCGCGCGCATACTCTGGAACAGGAATATGGAGTATTACAGCCAAGCGCCGTGGCGGGGGACATGGAAGCACGACGGCGGCACGCTGATGAACCAGTGCATACACAATATCGATCTGCTCCAATGGATGCTGGGCGGCGAGATCGAGACGGTCTACGGGCAGACGGGGAGGTTCATCAGGGATATAGAGGCTGAAGACTTCGGCGCCATCATCATACGCTTCAAAAGCGGCGCCATAGGGATCGTGGAAGGCAGCGCCTGCGTATACCCCAAGAACCTGGAGGCGACGCTGAGCGTTTTCGGGGAGCGCGGCACGGCCGTGGTGGGCGGCATGGCGGTCAACAAGATCGAGACGTGGCGTTTCGCAGACGAGAAAGACTACGACTGGATTGACGGGGGCGCCGATGTCCAAAATGTCTACGGCAATGGGCATACCCCGCTGTATGAGGACTTCATAGATGCGGTACGCAACGGCAGGAAGCCGTATATTTCAGGGGAAGACGCGAAGATCGCCCTGGATATAGTGCTGAAGGTCTACGCGCAGGAGGGGCATTCCTGCGGCTGACGCGGGCTGACGGCACCCGGTGGCGCCGGCGGCGCTGACGCGGGCTGATGCGGCCCGGCCCGACGGCGCAGGCACGGCCGGCGCAGGCTGACGAGGCCCGGCCCGACGGCGCATGATGCCGCCACGGCGGCTGACGCGGTGACTAGGCCCGGCGCGGCCGGCCACACACCCGCAATGGAGGCGGACATGGAATTCATCGATCTGAAAAAACAGTACAATGATATAGCGGCCGGCCTGGGCAGGCGGCTCGGCAGCGTCATGTCAGGCACCCGGTTTATCTTCGGCGAAGAGACCGAGGAGCTGGAGGTCCGGCTGGCGGCATACACGGGCAGGAAGCACTGCATAAGCTGCTCAAGCGGCACGGACGCCCTGCTAATGCCCCTCATGGCCTGGCAGGCCGGCAAAGGCGACGCTGTATTCGTGCCGGCATTCACGTTTTTCGCCACTGCTGAGGTGGCGAGCATGCTCGGCGCCGAGGTGGTCTTCGTCGATATAGAGCCTGGCACCTTCAATATGGACCCCGCCAAGCTGCGCAAGGCTGCTGAAAGGGTCAAGGCGGAAGGGCGCCTGCGCCTGCGGGCGGTGATCGCGGCCGATATCTTCGGCCAGCCCGCGCGCAACCCGGAGATAGAGGGCCTGGCTGCGGAGTACGGGATGTTTTTCCTTGAGGACGCGGCGCAGGGCTTCGGCGGCAGGATAGGCAGCCGCGCGGCGGGCTCGTTCGGCGACGCGGCGGCCACATCGTTTTTCCCGGCGAAGCCGCTGGGCTGCTATGGCGACGGGGGGGCGGTATTTACAGACAGCGACGAGCTCGCCGGGCTGCTCCGCTCGATAAGGGTGCATGGCCAGGGGAGGGAAAAATACCAAAATGTGCGCATCGGCCTGAATGCGCGCCTGGACAACATGCAGGCGGCGGTCCTGCTCGAAAAGCTGACGGTCTTCGACAAAGAGACGGCGGCAAAAAACGTGATCGCTGAACGCTACAGCGCGGCCCTTGCAGGCCTGCTGGAAACGCCGGCCGTGCTGCCAGGCTACTATTCGTCCTGGGCGCAGTACTCATTGCTGGCCGAAGGCCCGGAGGAGCGCGAGTTCATTATCGGGCGCCTGAAAAGCCAGGGCGTGCCGACGGCCATCTACTATAAGGCGCCGCTGCACGAGCAGCCTGTATACAAGGGCTATGATCGCCGTGGGGACGACCTTTCGGCCAGCGAGCGGATCTGCAAGCGGGTGTTCAGCATACCCATGCACGCCTATCTCAGCGATGCGGACATAGAGCTGATAACAGGCACCATTGCGAAGGCATGCGCGGAATACAGGGGCGATGCGCACAGCGCATAGAATATGGACAATATAAATTAACATAACACATAAACTAACGGAGTGTGCAAAGTGTTTGATAGGAACGAGCCGAAGAAAAGGGTCTGGATACTCAACCATTATGCGAACCTGCCCGGAATGGGCGCCAGCCTAAGGCATTTCAATCTCGCCAAGGAATTGGCAAAGCAGGGCTACGCGCCTAGGGTATTCGCGTCGTCGGCCATGCACAACTCGGATAGCAATGTCATACCGGGCAGGCAGTCCTGGATCGGGCGCGTGGAGGAAGGGGTGGATTTCACCTATGTCAGGACTTCGGGATATAGCGGCAACGGCCTGGCGCGCGGCATCAATATCCTCCAGTATTGCCTTAGAGTGCCATGCGTCGCGAGGCGCCAGCGTGAGCGCTTCGGCAGGCCGGACGTCATCATTGCCTCGTCCATGCACCCATTCGCCCTTTTCGTGGGGCTGTGGATGGCGAGAGCCTACAAATGCAAGTACATTGCGGAAATCCGCGATCTCTGGCCCGAATCCCTGGCGGCGTATTATCCCGATTTCAACAAAGGCCTGATGTCTGTCTTCTACCGCGCGGAAAAATACATATACAAGAATGCCGACAAGGTGATCTTCACGATGGCGGGCGGCAGGGACTATGTGGCCGACAAGGGCTGGCTCGGCGAGGTGGATGAGGGCAAGCTGCACCATATAAACAACGGGGTCGATCTGTGCGCTTTTGTCGTCAATAGGGACAGTTCCAGGCTGTATGACCCGGATCTGGCGGACGGGGAGGCCTTCAAGGCCGTCTACACCGGATCGGTCAGGAGGGTCAACAATCTGGCAATGCTCGTGGAGGCGGCTGCCGTGCTGAAGGCGCAGGGCAGGGACGACATAAAAATCCTGGTCTGGGGCGAGGGCGGCGACCGGGAGGCTCTGAGCAAGGAAGCGGCGCAGAGGGGCTTAGGGAATATAGTCTTCAAGGGCTATGTGGACAAGAAATACATCCCCTATATTGTCTCGCAGGCGGATGTGAACATCCTGCACCAGGCCGTGGAGACGAAGATCTACAAGTACGGGACGAGCCAGAACAAGAAGTTCGACTATCTTGCCGCCGGCAGGCCGATATTGTGCACAGTCCCTTCGAATTTCGACATAGTCGCCGAGGGCGGCGCCGGGGTCTCTTTGGAAACCCAGACACCTGAGGCGATCAGCGAGGCGCTTGTGCGCTTTCGCGATATGGATCCAGATGAATACAGCCGGTATTGCGCCAATGCGGCTACAGTGGCGGAAGAATACGATTTTGCAAAACTTGCGGACAGGCTGATCGATATCATAGAGTCATGACGGGCGGCCTAAGGCGCCAGCGGTCGGCTTTATGATGGGATGGCCCCGTGAGCGATCTGGCGGCCGCTTGCTTGTCGGCCCGCCGGAGGCGCTAGCGCCGCCTTGCTTTGTGGCAGGCCTGGCGATAGGCCTCGATGAGCGCGTCGACGTTCTTGTCCAGACTGTAGTATGTTTCAGCCTTCTGCCGCCCGCGCAGGCCCATCTCCAGGCGCAACGCCTTGTCGCCAGCCAATGATCTCAACGCTTCGGCCAGCCTCACATGATCGCCGCGAGGCACGATTATGCCTGTTGAGCCGTCATCTACCACTTCCTTGAACCCATCGCCGTCAGAGGCGACCACGGGCAGGCCGCTGGCCATGGCCTCCACGAGTGCCACGCCGAAGCTCTCGTTCACCACGCTAGGCGCCGCGAAGATATCGAAACCGGCCAGGATATCGGGCACCTTGTCATTGTCGGCATGCCCGCCGAAATGGACGAGGCCGGAGAGGCCCAGGCCTGATGACAGCTCTTGCAGCTCCGCTGCCTGCGCCCCGCCGCCAAATATGCTGAGCCGGAAGGGCATAGGGCCCGGCGCGTCGGCCAGCAGCCTGAAGGCGCGCAGCAGCACGTCTATCCCGTATATCGGGCGGAGGGCCTTGACGATCCCGATGTGGACGTCGGGCCGGGCAGCCGCGCCCCTGTCGTGGAAACGGAATTTCGCGAGATCTACGCCGAAAGGCACAATCCCGATATCTATATCGGCGCTGCCCAGCAGATCGTGGATATGCGCCTTCATCGCATGGCTTGTGGACAGGATTTTGTCGGCGTAGCGGAGGTTGGCGCAGACGATGCGGCGCCTCAGCCTGCTCTGGTACGGGAAGCTGTAGACATCGCTGCCCCAGGCGTTCAGCACGAGGGGCGAGGCCTTGGCCAGCCGGGCCAATGTGCCATAGCCACTGGCATAATGCGCGTTCACGACATCGAAGCCGCCGGCCTGCAGTTCCCGGCGCAGGCGCCATGCGGCAGTATAGTAGGAGGCGGCGGAGTTGCCCGCCAGGCGGCAGCGCCGCACGCCCTGCGCGATCTGGGGATTGCCTGTCTTGCTGCCGGAAAGTGTGAACAGCGTCACGCCATGCCCCTTTGCCAACAGCGCATTCACGAATTTGACCACATGGATCGATTCCTCGTTCCCGATAAAAGCGATGTTCATAACAAAACCTTTCGTTGCCGCCGTGGCTGCTGATCCGCATGCGCCGCCTCCCGGTGGCTGGCAAAGACTGGATTGATGCCAAGGCTTCAGCCAGAGCGGTATTATTCCGTATAATCGATATCGAAGGCGATCACGGCGCGGTAGGAGGCGTCTATGCCCTTTAGCTCCTTCTCGAAGGCGGCGCACAGCTCTCCCTTTTCAGAATGGCAGCCAGGCGAAAGCACGACATCGAACACCACGCTCGTCTGCGCCTGCCCCCTGACCACCCGCAGGTCATGTATGCCGATGACGCCGGGCAGATCGCCGGCCAGCCGCACGAGCCGTTCCTTGAGCTCCAGCCTAAGCGGGTCATCGGTATCGACCGGATCCATATGTATCACGAGCGATATCCCCAGCTTGTCGCCTACCGCCCGCTCCAGCCCGTCTATGATGTCATGCACCCTGACAAAATCCTCGTGCGCGTCTATCTCCACGTGCACGGTCGCGAAAGTCTTGCCCGGCCCGTAGTCATGTACAGTGAGGTCGTGTATGCCGATCACCGTGCCGGAAGCGCAGAGCTCCTCCTTGATGGCCTGTACGATGGCAGGATCAGGCGCCGTGCCCAGGAGCGGGTCGCTGGCGTCGAGCACTATCCGTATGCCTGACACGACGATGAAGGCCGCCACCAGCGCGCCGGAGTAGCCGTCAAGCATGATGCCGGAAAAATGCTCCACGAGCATGCAGCCCAACACGGCAAAGGTGGCGATAGAGTCATTGCGGCTGTCGATCCCGGCAGCGGCGATGGCCCCTGAGCCTATCGCCTTGCCGCAGCGCCGGAAGAACAGAGACAGCCAGACCTTGACCAGAGCGGCGCCGGCCAGCACAGCGACAGCGGCATAGCTGAAACCGATAGGTTCCGGATGCAGTATCCGCAGAAAGGAATCGGCGAAAAGCTTGAGCCCCGCCAGCACTATTATAAAGGAAATAAAAAGCCCCGCCAGATATTCCGTCCGCGCATGCCCGAATGGATGCTTCCTGTCGCCCGGCGCGGCCGCCAGCTTGAACCCGATCAGCGTTATGGCCGAGGAAGCGGCATCGGAAAGGCTGTTGAAGCCGTCCGCGATGGCCGCCACGCTCCCAGCCATCCAGCCTACAGCGATCTTCGCCGCGCAGAGCAGCAGGTTCAGGATTAGGCCGACCGTGCCCGCGAGCCTGCCGTAAGCGATCCTGACCGGGGCAGAGCGGACATTGTTGTGGTCCTTGACAAAATGTTTTATAAGGAAGCTATACATCTTTCTGCAATGCAGCCTTCAGCGCCAGCGACAGCTGGTCGGGGCACGAGGTGGGCCGCTGCCCGCAATCGATCCCCGAAAGGCGCTCTATGATCTGCTCGGCGGGCAGCCCCTCGGCCATCCGCGCGAGGCCCTTGGTGTTGCCCTTGCAGCCGCCGGTAAAGGCGATGTTCTTCACAAGCCCGTCTTCCAGCTCAAACTCTATGAGATCCGAGCATACTCCAGTAGGTTCATATTTGTACTTCATATCTGTCTCACCTCCGTCTTTTGATGGTGCCCCGCAGCGCCGCCGCCAATATAAATGCCATGCCAATAAGCATGTGGCGCCGATCATCCGGCGATCATTCCTCGATGAGCCGCCGATGGGGGCGAATGTGATGCCAATATATGCCGCAGCCAGAAGGTCTTGAAATTACAGGTTAATCGCCTAATGACAATTAACTATACTGTCAAATTGCAATAGCCGTTATACCCCGCTGCGCCCTCTGTGCGGCCGCCCACGCCATGTGCACGGCCGTCTTTGTGCCGCACCCTGTGACGCACCACATAGTGACGTGCGCCGGCTGCGGGCATATAAAAACATAATACCATATATCGCGGCATGTGGGATCGCGTCTGGCCCAAAAGAAAAAATAAATTTTGATTACAATGTAATTGATTGTTAACCCTGAATATGATATGATAATAACATCTGACTCTGTATTTTTGACACTAAAATTGTTTGGATCACACAGTCCATGGGAGGCAATTGGTGAAGGGCACATTAAGGATCATACCAGCCATCGCGGCGGCCATATTCTTAACAGCACTCTTTCCGATAGCGGCGTCGGCTTCGAGCAGCGGCGGCGCGCTTTCTGGCGCGCTTTCGGGCGGCGCCTATCCCAGCGTTACCATGGGCGAGGCCATATCGGCACCGGCCCAGGCCGGCGGCGCGGCGGCCATATCGGCCGGCACTGCCTGGACGGGCACGCCTGCCACATCTGCAACAGTGGCGCCGGGCGGCACCGCCGCAGGCATAGCGGGCGCACTGCCCACAGCATCGGGGGCGGGCATTGACGCAGGCGGCTTAGCGACAGGCGAAGCGGGTGCAGGGGCAACGGATGCGCCGGGGGCTGGCACGGACGAAGCCGGCATGCCGGGCGCAGAGGGCGCAGCCGCGGGCACGGAAGGTGCGCCGGCAGCTGCCGCAGACGGCGGCACGGCAGCCGCGCCAGAGGCGGATGCAGCCACGCAGGCGGCACAGTTCAGCCCACTTGCGGCCATGGAGGCCAACACGGTAGACCAGCTGAAGGGCATGATGGAGGCGGCCGCAGAAGGCGACGTCATCACGCTGGGAGCGGGGTTTGCCGCGGATCTTGCGGCGAAAGGCCCTGTATCGGCAGCCATAAGCCACAGCAATAGCTTCACCATCGACGGGAAGGCGGCCGGCACCCTTGAGGCGGCCAGCGGGAAGCGCCACTTCATCATAGAGAGGGCAGGGGGCGGCAAGACAGTTTTCTCCGGCCTTGACATTAAAGGCGCTGCCAGTGGCGCCGGAGGCATAGAAATGACAGGGGGCGCCTATGTGTTCAGCTCGTGCGCCTTCGTTGATATAAGCGCTATGGCCGCATTGGCTGTGAGCGGCTCTGCCCAGGTAGAGATCGACAGCTCCAGCTTTTCGGGCAACAGGACGGCAGTGGACATGGGGGCAGACGCGGCGGCAGGGAAATCATTGGCGGCCAAGGGCAGCAGCTTCGAGGATTCGGCCATGTCGGCCATCATCGCAGGCAGCGCGGCGCTGTCGCTGGACGGCTGCGTGTTCGCCAGAGGCGGCGATACAGCCGTGCAGGGCGGCATCTCGGTGGAGATAAGCCAGTGCAGCTTCGTAAATAATGTGGGCCAGGCCAAGGCCGGCGCCTTGGCGGCGTCGCCGGCCGGCAGCTACAGGATCAGCAGGAGCAGCTTCGTCGGCAACAGCAACGCAGGAGGGCCCGGCGGCGCTGTGAGCCTTAGCCAGGGCACAGAATTCGTGATCGACAGATCCAGCTTCGCGGG
>JAIRSA010000215.1 GCA_031255695.1 Eubacteriales Family XIII. Incertae Sedis bacterium
CTTGCCAAAAAATATGTATATTTTGAAATTTTTTGTTTGAATTAAATTTTTGCCTGTGATAGTATTATTGTGTAAATACCGCATCGGCCATAGTGGGCCGGCTGTCGCCGCGCCGCCTCTATTGCTGGCCGCGCCGCCCCTTCGGCGGATTGCGGCATGATCCAGATGTCTTCTGCCCACATCGCCAGGCGTGGCGATGCATGTAAAAACGGGGGGGTGATAAGCCTAGGCGCAGCAACGCCTTGTCCGGCCTGCCACAGGCAGGCAAACGGCACCTTATCCATTATTCTCTGCATTAGTTTTATGCACTATCAGCTATTTTGTCATACTGTGCCCGCGAACACTTTTAGCCAAAACAATTAAGCCAAAACAACAAAACCAAATATTGGAGGGAAGAAACGTGAAAAGAACAGATTGTCGTAAGGCGAAGGCCCGCACGCGGAGGATTCTCCCAGCGCTGCTGATCTTCGCCATGGTTTTCTCATTACTGCCGCAGGGCGCATATGCGGCAGATCTGTCAGTCTCGGCCCCGCAGGATTACGCAGGGGCGACCAGGACCCAGGCGACCTTCGCCGTGGAAGCGTCGGGCGGCGCGGCGCCATACAGCTACCAATGGCAGCTTAGCGCAGACTCGGCGGACGGCATCGACGGCACCTGGTCGAACGTGACCGGCGGCTCAGGCGCGACAGACGCAAGCTACAGGACCGGCAACATCAACGCCGCCATGACCGCCAACCTTTACCGCTGCGTAGTCACCGACGCCAACGGGGCCCGCACCATCTCGCCGCCGGCGAGGCTCTACCTCGCCTACAACGTGTCCGCCAACATAAGCGGCATCGGCATCGCGGCCACAGAAGCCGCCCCGCTGGCTCGCCGGAGCTTCGCGGTCACCGTCGCCACCCCCGGCAATTACATGATCACCCTTAACTGCGGCGCCAGCAACCATATGGCTGATTCCGCGCTCACGCTGTCCCATAACGGCGAAGCGATCGCCGTGCTCACAGGCGACAGCCTGCCCCTCGGCGCCGGCAACAGCGTCTACATCCAGCGCCGGCTCGGCGAAGGCGTGAACTATTTCGTCATCGAAGGCTCGCTGGTCTCGGTCGGCGGCTATGGGCGCCTGCAGGCCGACAGCATGAACTTCACCGACATCTCCGCGCTCGCGGCGCCCACCTTCTCCTACGCCGGCGGCGCCTACACCGGAGATCTCAGGTCATCCATATCGCTAGGCAGCATCTGGAACGTGCTGGGCGCGGAAATCCGCTACACCACGGACGGGACAGACCCGACCGAGACGAGCGGCACCCTTTATGACGGGCGGGAATTCGCCGTCTTCGCGCCAGGCGCCCCCGAAGGCAGCTCGGTGACCATAAAAGCCATCGCCTGCCTGCCCGGCATGGAGCCAAGCCCGGTAGCGACAGCCGTCTACGTGCTGGACAGCAGCCCCAATCTCAGCCCGCCGGCCGCAAGCGCCCCATCCGGCACGCTGACCTCCGCCAACGCGCGCGTGACGCTGACCGCGCCAGGCTCGACGATATACTACACCACCGACGGCACCGACCCGACGCCCGCCTCAAAGAGGTACGCCGCGCCCGTGAAGGTCCTGCAGGCCATGACATTGAAGGCCATCGCAGTGCGCCAATACATGGGGACAAGCCCGGTCGCCTCATTTGAGTACACCGTGCAGGCCGCGAACCCGACAGCCTACCCCGCCAACGGCGGCACCGTAGGCGAAGGCTCAACCATCGCGCTCACATCCGCGACCAGCGCTGCGAAAAGCACAAAGTTCTACTACACTACGGACGGGTCCGACCCGACAGACGGGTCCACGCTTTACACCGGCCCTATACCCGTCCCCGCATTGCCTGACAGGGAAAGCTTCACAATAAAGGCCATAGGGACGGCCGACGGGATGATAACAAGCGGCGTGGCTACATTTACATATACATACGACGCCGTGACGCCGCGCCTGACGAGCATCAAATCCGACCCGGATTTCATCGCATGGAAGGCCGGCGGCTTCACAGGCCCGGCGCCCCAATCCCTTAAAGACCTCATTTCCAAGATATACAACGCGGTCCCCAAGACCTCCACGACCGGCGGGCTCTACACGATCTTCGGCGGGGCCAGCGGCGCCACGGCCAACGGGCTTCCGGGAAGCGCCTGGCGCACCATAGGGCTTCCCGCCTTCGGCATACCCGAAGTGGCCATGGCCGACGGTCCGGCCGGGATGCGGATAACCGCAGAATCCAACGTGGCCTACGAGAGGAGCGCTACCTGGTGGCCGAACTCGACGGCGCGTTCCTCCACATGGAACCTCGAATTGGAGGAAGATCTTGGCGACGGCTGGGGCAAAGAGATGAAATATTATGGGAACAACACGATACTGGCCCCCGCTGTCAATATACACAGAAGCGTCCTCAACGGGCGTAATTTCGAATACTATTCCGAAGATCCCCTGCTCGCCGGCCTTGCAGGCGCGGCTGAGGTGAGGGGAATCCAGCAGAACGGCGTCGGCGTCTCGATGAAGCACTTCGCGATGAACAACCAGGAAACGAGCCGTTCGAACCTGCCGACGGCCGCGAGCAAGCGCGCCATCCGCGAGATCTACCTCAGAAGCTTCCAGTATGTTGAGGAGAATTCGGATCCATGGACATACATGTCCGCGTTCAACCAGATCAACGGCATCAGCGCAGCCCAGCAATATGACATGCTCACCACCATCCTGAGGGGCGAATGGGGCTTCGGCGGCACTGTCATGACAGATTATGGCGGCAATGGCAACCGCTACTATACATATGGCGATGCATACCCCCCCAATGCCCATGCAGGCCTGGTCAAGGCCGGCAATGAACTGCCGCTGCCTACCGGGAATGCCAACAACGTCAGGGCAGGCGCCGAGGCCGGCTTCCTCACCGATGCCGATCTGCGCCAGGGCTTCGAGCGCATACTCACATATGTGGCGAAGTCGCCTGTCTTCAACGATTCCCCCATCGCCTACAGCGTTGACGAACAGATCAAGGCCGACAACCGCGCCATCGCCGAGCAGGTAGCCGAGGAAAGCGCCATACTGCTCAAGAACGACAATGGCGCCCTGCCCCTGGACAAGGCCGCCGCAGGGCAGGTGCTGTCGCTCGGCATGGGCGGCAGCAGGCTGTATCTCGGCGGGACCGGCAGCGGCGGCGTCAACCTGACGGCCGAAGAGACAGCGAACATCCCGACTGTGGCCCAGGCCATTGCCGGGCTGAATGGCGGCAAGATCATCGACGCGGCCACCATGGGCCTGCCCCAGGCCGCGAGCATAACAGCTTCTGGCGCCATGGGCAGCTCCGGTGCGCGTACCGAGATGGTCATCGACAGCAAGATCGCGGAATGGCGCAGCGCTGACCTGAGTTCCATCGTGTACACGCTGCAGCGCGAGTCCGGCGAGAATGCGGACATCCGTGCCGACTACGGCGCGTATTACCTGTCCGCCGCAGAGCAGAACCTCATAGACAAGGCCTCCGATCTCGCCGCAGAGAAGGGGATCCCCTTCATTGTCGTGATGAACATGGGCTCTTGGGTGGAAATGGAAAGCTGGAAGGACAAGGCCGACGCCATACTCATGGCCTGGGATCCCGGCCAGTCCGGCGGGCTGCCCATCGCCAAGCTGCTGCTCGGCGACGCCAACCCCTCTGGCAAGCTGCCCACGACAGTCCCCATCGATGTGCGCGGGGCCGACGAAAACGGCAATCTGCTGAACCCCTCCGCCGGGGAATTCGCCACCAACAACGTGCGCTACAGGGAAGGCATCTACGTGGGCTACCGCTATTACGACACATTCAATGTCCCCGTTTCCTATCCCTTCGGTTTCGGGCTCAGCTACACGGAATTCGATTTCAGCGGCGCGGCCCTCGACAAGGCGAGTTTTGACGCCGGCTCCGGCACCATTGCCGCGAGCGTCAGGATAAAGAACGTGGGCGACAGGCCGGGCAAGGAGGTCGCGCAGTTCTACATCAGCGCGCCAGGCGCGTCCATGGACAAGCCGGCCAAGGAGCTGAAGGGCTTCGGCAAGACGGCGACACTCGCCCCGGACGGCGAAGAGACAGTCAGCGTGCTCTTTGACGCTATGTCGCTGGCTTCGTTCGACGAAGGCACGGGCAACTGGGTGGTTGAGCCCGGCGAGTACACAGTGCACTTCGCCGCCTCTTCCCAGGACATAAAGGCCAGCGCCGTATTCACGGTCGAAGATGAGATCATCGCCAAATCCGTGGATGCGGACGCTATGGCGCCCCCTTCGGATGTCAATGAATTCAAGCCCGCTGCCGTGACCTACATGCCGGAAGACGGGGCGTCGGCCCCATTCACCAAGGTCTTCGCGACCGGCAACACGGCGGCCGAGCCGCCTGAGCCCAGCCGCGATGGCTACACCTTCATGGGCTGGCAGGCCTCCGGCTCCGACACGCCATACGATTTCAGCGCCCCGCTCTCAGGGGATCTCACGCTGACGGCGCAATGGGCGCCGCTAGGGACCTACGTCAAGATCAACCCGTCCCTGCGCATTTCCATAAAGCTGAGGGACAAAGACACACCATACCCGCTTCAGGTTGACACCGATGGCGCGAAATACGCATTTGCCTCCAGCAACCCAGGCATCGCGCGGGTCGATGAAAACGGGCTCGTCACGCCTGTGAGGGCCGGCACCGCAGTCATCACCGTGCGCCTTACAGACGGGAGCGGCTTCCTGTCTTCAGCCACAGTCATCGTGACGCCATAGCCTGAAAAGGGGCGCAGGCGGCCGGGGCCTGTCCCTGGCCATACTCATAGCGGGCGGATATCCGAAAGGGTGTCCGCCCGCCGCGTAAGCGCCCTATAAAAGGCGCCACGCAGGGATTTTCCGGCAGCAGTGCGAAATTCTTGTCGTTTTGGTGTGTTTTTTGGCACAAATTATTTGAATTTTCTATCAATATGTTGTATACTCTAACCATAATCGATAGTTCCGGCCAGGAGGGGGAGGTGTGCAATGTCACAGACAAAGTTTTGCCAGATGGATCGTTTTACACACAGCGTAGGTATCGACATCGCCTTCCTTCAGCGGATCAGGTTCGACGAGGCCGCGCCTGCGCTTACCCGCCTCATCGACAGCGGGATTGATTTCATCGCCACATCCGACATATACGGCGACTGCAACGAGAAAATAGGCGTTGCCATATCCGGCCGGCGGGACGAATTCGTATTGTCGTCCACGACAGCCGCCGGCAACGCCTTCGATTTCTGGCATACATTGGACAGGGACCTTTCCCTGCTCAATACCAGCCAATTTGACATATACCAATTCCAGAACCCCGAAAAGATCCCGCGCTTTGATGACGGCTCCGGCCTCTATGAAGGGATGCTGATGGCCAGGAACCAAGGCAAGCTGAAGTACATAGGCGTCTCCACCTTCCGCTTCCAGACCGCGCGCGAAACAGCGCTGAGCGGGCTTTATGACGTGCTGCAGTTCCCATTCTGCTATCTTTCCGACGAAAGGGCGATCGAGCTGATACGGCTCTGCAAAGAAAACGATGTCGCCTTCATCGCGTACGACGTGCTGGGGAGCGGCCTCATCTCCGGATGCCGCGCGGCACGCGAATGGCTCATGGAATATGAATCGATCACAACACTGTGGGATCCCAAGGATATGCCCCAGCTCGACGAGCTGCTGGCCATGCTGGCCGAAACGCCCTGCGGGCTCAGCGACGAAGAGCGCGAATTGATCGACAGCGAGCGGCGCGGGCTGGGCGAAGAGTATCGGCAGCGGGTGTTCCGGGCCGGCTGAGGCCCTCGCCGGCCGGCTCGCGGATGTTCCGGGCCGGCTGAGGCCCTCGCGGGTGTTCCGGGCCGGCTGAATGCCCTCGCCGACCGGCTCTCGGATGTTCCGGGCCGGCTGAATGCCCTCGCCGGCCGGCTCGCGGGCGGTCCCCGCAGTATTCGCATTACATCTCGAAGTAATCAGACAGGATCTGCTCTATGAGCCCCGCGATCTCGCTTGCCGCAGCGCTCTCCCCCTCCAGGATCTCCCTGTAGCGCAGCGCCTCTTCCCCTATCAAAAACTCTATCTCCTGTAGTTCCTCGCTGAAATCGCTGTCCCCTTCGGCGTTTTTCCGCGCCAGCCCTGCCGCCACGCCATTGGCATCGCACGGCGGATCGGGCATATGCCCCTCCGCCCATGTCCCTGTATTGTCAATGCCCAAAACGTATCCCATCGCCTCATCGCCGTAACGCGGCGCATAGCGCGCAAACCCGACGCCGTCCAGCGCCTTCAGCGCCCCTTCGCCATCCCCCATTTCCAGCAGCACTTCCGCCTCGCGCAGCGCCCTCACGTTGGACTGGGCGGCATAATGCGGGTACGCGATCCCGCCCTCCCAGGTAAGCCTGCTGAAATTGTCCCGCAGACTCTTGCCGACGCGGAACAGCGCCCGGTTCAGGCCATAGGCCATCTCCTCCACTCCGGGCCGCATCGCTTCCGGGGCTGTCAGGTAATAGGCATTCAGCTTCTCAATCTCGCCGGCAAGCACGGCGGCCTTCTCTTCAGCGGCGGCCAGTGCGCCCACAAGCGCCGAGTTGGTGGAGGCCCCCCCGCTGTATGAAGCGATGATATCCCTGAAATTCGGCCCAAAGTCCACTGGCCGCACCAATTCCCTGTCCAGATCCATTATCAGCTTGCCGAAGATCATGTGGGCAAAGCTATACGCGCCCTCGTCGAAACCGCCATAGCCGGCCGCATCCACGCTGCTGTGGTACAGGCCGCCCAGATACGCATCCGAGCTGTCTGCGCCCGCCGCCACATATGGGACGCCCGTAAGGGCCCAGACCGCTTCCTCCGCCGTCACCGCCGCAGGGGAGCTTTCATCCGGCCAGGTAAAATCGTAATAGCTCTTGTCTATAAGCTGTCCGGCGCTGCGCCTGGCGAACCCCAGGATCCCGCCCGCCGCCTTCATGCTGAAATCCGTCTTGTTCGAAAGCGGCTTCAGCCCATCAATATTCAGTACCGCGAACGCGGACCCCGGCCAATCCGGGCGCCCCTGCGAGATCTGCTTCCATATACCCGCGCCCCAGCTGAAATACCCTGCGGCCGCGCCCCATTCCCCCGCCCCACAGGCGACAAACCTCACCGTCTTCTGGGGGGCCACCCCGCTGTCGGCCATCGCCTTGGCAATGCCGATGACGGTGGAGACGCCCACCGCGTTTTCGAAGATCGAATGATAGAAACCGTCGTAATTGGCGGTGACATAGATCGCCTCCTCACTCCTGCCCGGTATCTCCCCCCAAACGATCTCCGTGCCCGCCTCTGGGGCCAGCACTGAATCCGCGTCGATGATCACCGGGATCTCCCCGTCCTCCGCTTTGCGCATTTCGACCCGCAGCGCGGCCGCGTCGGCGGCGCTCACCGCAAACACAGGGATCCCCGGCTGGCCCCACAGCCCGCGCGTCATCAGCGCCTCATCGCCGCCGCCCGCCGCCTGCGCCATGACCAGCACGGCCGCCGCGCCCTTCGCCTTGGCCTGCCAGACCTGGAAATCCACACGGTCGCCGCTTTCGGCGTCTGCGTCCACAAGGGCCAGCTTGCCTTCCACATCCCGCCCCTCGTAGCTTCCCGAATCCCCTGCGCCCAGATCCACGAGCATCATCGGGGCGCCTTCAGCCACCATGTGCGTAGGGTATCCGCCCAGCACGATCTCGGCGCGGGTGCCTCTGAAGCTCTCGTACGCCAGCGTGGCGCCGCCAAATGTCCAGCCGTCCGCCATGACGGCGTCCCTGACGATATTTTTCAGCCCCGCCTGGATCATGTAGCGCTCGACGATATCCGCCGCCCTCTTTTCGGCAGGCGACCCCGCCGTACGGAAACCCGTGCGCGGATCGTCGCCGAGGCGCGACAGTTCCTCCATTATGCTTCTGGAAAATTCTATGTCCACGGCCGCTTCGAAGGCGCTGTAGTCAGCGGAAAACCCTGAAACCACGATCTCTTCGCCGAGATCGGCTGTACCCTTGCCCCCACTGCATCCTGCCAGTATGAGGCATATGGAGATCCCCGCCAACGCCATGGCCAGCCGGGCCACGCCCACAATAGTTTTCCCTCGCATCCTTTTCCTCCGTCAACACTGCCCGCTTCCTTCCATTGTTCCATAATACAGGAAAACCGCCACATATTCAACGGGTATTTTTGCGGGGCCC
>JAIRSA010000091.1 GCA_031255695.1 Eubacteriales Family XIII. Incertae Sedis bacterium
GGTTACTGCCATGGGCAAAGCAACCGGCTTCTTGGAATATGAACGTTTAGAGACGGGGCACCGCCCCATTTCCGACAGGATCAAGGACTACGGCGAATTCCTGCTGCCTCAGGACATCGAGGCCCTGCGCCTACAGGGCGCGCGCTGCATGGACTGCGGCGTGCCTTACTGCCATGCCGGCTTTGTCGTGGAAGGCCTGTCCATAGGCTGCCCCCTCTGCAACCTCGTGCCCGAAGTGAACGACCTCGTATACCGCGGCGACATAGAGGAGGCTTACGCGCGGATGTCCAAATACCACCCCTTCCCCGAATTCACGAGCCGCGTCTGCCCCGCCCTGTGCGAGGGCTCCTGCACGCTCGGCGAATACGAACTGCCTGTCACCATAAAAGAGATCGAGCGCTTCGTGATCGACGAGATGTGGCGGCGCGGCAAGATCCGCCCCCGCGTCCCCAGGATACGCACTGGCCGGCGCGTCGCGGTCGTGGGCGCAGGCCCTTCCGGCCTCGCGTGCGCCGACATGCTGAACCAGCTTGGCGACAAGGTGACCGTCTTCGAGCGTTCCGACCGCCCAGGCGGCCTGCTCATGTACGGCATACCCAACATGAAGCTTGACAAATCCATCGTCCTCGCGCGGATCACGCGCATGGAGGAAGAAGGCATAGAATTCGTCCTGTCCACAGAAGTGGGCAAAGACTACCCTGTCCTCACGCTGATGAAGGAATACGATGCCATAGTGCTGTGCGCCGGGGCCACCATGGAGCGCCTCATCGACGTCCCCGGCAAGGGGCTCAGCGGCGTCGCGACCGCCGTCACCTTCCTGCGCGGCGCGACAAAGGAACTGCTCGACGGCCGCGCATGCAAGATAAACGCCTGCGGCAAGGATGTCGTAGTCGTGGGCGGCGGGGACACCGGCACGGACTGCGTGGCCATATCGATCCGCCAAGGCGCAAAGAGCGTGACGCAGCTTGAGATCATGCCCTGCCCGCCCAAGAAGCGGCCTGCCGGCAACCCCTGGCCGCTATGGCCCAAGGTCCACAAGACCGATTACGGGCAGCACGAGGCGATCGAGCTGTTCGGCGCGGATCCGAGGGAATACCTCACCACCGTCAAAGAAATCGTCGGCGGCGAGTCCGACGAGGTTACCGGCGTGAAGACCGTGGAAGTCAAATGGGAAATCAAAAACGGCAGGATGGCGCCCGTAGAGGTGCCGGGCACGGAAAAGCTGCGCCCGGCCGATCTCGTCCTGACCGCCATGGGCTTCACCGGCCCCGAGAGGACACTCATAGACCAGCTCGAACTGAAGACCGACACTCGCGGCAATGTAAGCACAGGCGCCGATTCGCACGAAAGCAGCCTGCTGCCGATCTTTGCCGCCGGCGACATGCGCAGGGGCCCTAGCCTGGTGGTCTGGGCCATATCCGAGGGCCGCCGCGCCGCCCGCCAATGCCACGAATATCTGCAGACAAGATAATTGTACGCAGCGGTTTGCAGAGTGCGCAAGGGCGGACCTCTCGCTCAGCTCCTAGTGGGGAATTCTCGCATGGCGCCTTCCAGCCGTTTGCAATGAAAAATACTGCCGCCGGGATGCTTCCCGGCGGCAGCCTGCTTTTTTGGTCTCGGCCCAATACTGTTCTCCGGCCCTTTGGGCCTTGCAGCGGCCATGCACTTGGCAGCGGCAGCGGTGCCGTATTATAACTCAGCCCGAATGGGCCTTCCTGTACTCACGCGGCGTCACGCCGTGGATCTTTTTGAATACCTTCGAAAAATAACTCTGATCGTCGAAGCCCGAACGCTCCGAAATATCATAGAGCGGCGCGGCCGTGTTGGCCAGCATCTCACAGCTCTTCGCGATCCGCACGCGGTTCAGGTATTCCGTGAACGTCATGCCGGTCTTCTGCTTGAAGAGCGCCGATAGGTACGTGGGGCTGGTGTGGATGCTTGCCGCTATCCCCCTGAGCGAAATCTTGTCGCCGTAGTTCTCCCTGATGTTCTGGATGACGAGCCTGACGAATGGCGAACGTATCGAATGCAGCTCACACATATATGCGTGGGCTATATTTTCGACAAGCATGGCGGCGCGCAGCGAAATCTCAGGCACGCTGCCGGAGCGGTTCATCCCGTCCAGAAGATCCAGGCAGGCCTCCTCGTCCCATGTGCGTATCCCGTTGCGCCCCTTCGCCCTGCTGAACAGGGCACTGCATATGCCTGCAAGCTTCATCTTCACATAGCCGCTGTCGCCGCCCTCTTTCGACAAAGCCTCTGCATAGTCCCTCAGCGCATCCGCGCTCTTCTTGATGTCCCCCGACACCACGTTCTGCACAAGCCGGCTTTCCATCTCGCGGATATGGTCCGCCTCCATGCCTGCGCGCCCTGGCAGCTGCGGGAATTCCGTGACGACGCACGTGCACGGCTGGTCGCCCTCGCCATGCCCGCACTGTTCCGACACGACCGCGCCCGAAAGGCTCTTGCCAAATAAGTCGGCGACATGGGCAATATCGGCTGGCTTGAACTGTTTGAGCCGCTGAAGCCCGTTGACTACATCGACGAAGATGCCCGGCTGGGCATCATTGATGGCAAAGATGTTCCCTACTATGTCTTCGCGCAGCTCACCCGCGATGAAGGGCCCGGCGACAAAGCAGCCATGCGCCCGCCCCCCGATGATCAATGGCAATGCGATCTTCATCAACCCAGCCCTGCATGTGAACAGATATGGCTTGCCCAGCCGCAGCGCGAGTTTTATGGAAGACGTGAGGCTCACCCTGCACACGCCGTCGGCCTGCCGATAGATATCAAAGATACCGCAAAAATTGCCGACGTCGGCGCACTCCCATACAATATCGCCATCATTGCCAAAAAAAGTGACAGTTACCCCTGAAACTGCCGAAAAGGATCGGATCACACTCTCAATTTGATTTTCTAAATATCTATCTGCCGTGTCCGAACCCGGAAAAGAAAAGTTCCCGATTGTTTTCCCCCCCTTTTGAATCTGTTGGACAGCCCTTGCCTTGTGCAGCCCCGGCCAAACAGGGCAGCAAAAGCTGCCTCCCGTCCCCGCTTATGGATTCTGCCGTCTCGGAGCATCAGCCGCCATGAAAATGGACAGCGAAACGGGCGCATTGAGCGGATGAATGCGGCAATGCCGCGTATTGGACGGAATTAATCTAAAAATATCATAAATCGCGCAACAGCTGCACAGCGCGGGCATGCCGGGCATAATGGGGGATTATACGCCGTCTATGCTATCCACGCCGAGGCGCACCTCGCGCAGGCGTTTGGCCGTCTCGCAAAACCCGTCTGTGGCCGGCCAGGATCGTGGGATATCCTTGGCCATGCCTGTGCCGTTCCCCGCAGTGCAACGGGCCGGCAAAGCAACATGCCAGCCAAAATCACGGCCGCGCCATTATCGCCAAGCGGTGCACGGGCATGGGGACGATTCCAAACTGCATATACAATATTACTATAAAATCCCCTACATATCAAGGTGTTATTACACATTAACGTATAATAATCACAAAATTCCTTGGGTTTATGCCAATAATATTTTTTTGCAGCGCGGGGATCATAAAATCGCCTAGATTTAACTGCTTTTTATGTCAATATGCGGGAAGCGGCAGATGCGCAGGCCGCGCGTGGGCGGCCTAGGCCCGGTCGGGGCGCTTTCGCCAGGGTGGCGCCTGCGCAGGCCGCGCGTGGGCGGCCTAGGCGTCTATATCCTCGGCGCGTATGGTGTCGATCCCGTTCTTCGAGAAGACAGCGAGCGCACGGTCATTGTCCTCGACGCGGAAGACCACGTATGCGTAGCCCCTGCGCCGCGTGATGAATGCGTAGATATACTCGATGCTTATCCCCTCGTCGGCGAGCACGCGCAGCACCTTCGCCAGGCTGCCCGGCGTGTCCTGGATCGCCGCCGCGATCACGGGCGTGACCGTGACCACGTAGCCTGCGGCCGTCAGGGCCTCCTTGGCCGTTTTCGGATCGCTGACTATGGCCCTCAGTATGCCGAAGTCGGCGGTGTCCGCTATGGACATCGCATGCATGTTCACGCCTGTGGCGCATATGGCCTCCGTAAGGTCCGCGAGGCACCCAGGGCCGTTCTCCACAAAAATTGATAATTGTTCGATCGTCATCTTCTATTCCCCCTTACGCTGGCACCGCCGCTGCTGGCCTGCGGCTGCGGCTGCGCCACATCCTGCTCCGGACTATAACTGCCTCCAGCCGGCAACTGCCTCCGGCCGGCCTGTATCTTCCTCCAGCCTTGTATATCCCTCCGGACTGTAACTGCCTCCAGCCGGCCTGTATCTTCCTCCAGCCTTGTATATCCCGCCGGACTGTAACTGCGTCCGGCCGGCAACTGCCTCCGGCCTCTGCCTTCCGCCGGCCTATATCTTCCGCTTGTCTATGACGCGGACTGCCTTGCCTTCGCTCCTGGCTATGCTGCGCGGGGCGACGAGCGTGACCTTCGGCGAGATCCCCAGCATGGCGCGCATGGACGTCAGAAGCTCTATTTCCCTCGCCTCTACCTCCTTGACTGTGTCGGAGAACATCTCCGGGGTCATCTCGACCTGGATCTCGAATGTGTCCGTGTAGTGCACCCTGTCCACGAGGATCTGATAGTTCGCCGGATAGCCCGCATTCATCAGGACCGTCTCGATCTGGGACGGGAATACGTTTACGCCCCGGATTATAAGCATGTCGTCGGTGCGGCCCGTGATCCTGCTCATCTTCACCAATGTCCGGCCGCAGGCGCACTTGTCCCTGGTCAGCACGCACAGATCCCTCGTGCGGTAGCGCAGCAGGGGGAAGGCCTCCTTGCTGATGCTCGTGAATACCAGCTCGCCCTGCACCCCGTCTGGAAGGACCTCTCCCGTATCCGGGTCTATGATCTCCGGTATGAAGTGATCCTCGTTCACATGCATGCCCGCCTGCTCAGAGCATTCGAACGAGACGCCGGGCCCGGAGACCTCTGTGAGCCCATAGATGTCATAGGCCTTGATATTCAGCTTGCTCTCGATGTCATGGCGCATTTCCTCGCTCCAGGCCTCCGCGCCGAAGATGCCGGCCTTCAGGCTGAGCTGATCCTGAATGCCGTGCTGCTCTATGCTCTCGGCCAGGAAGGCCGCATAGGAAGGCGTGCAGCACAGTATGGTCGCGCTCAGATCCGTCATGAACTGCAGCTGCCTTTCGGTATTGCCGGAAGACATGGGCAGGGTCAGCGCCCCCACTTTGTGCGAGCCCCCGTTCAGCCCTGGGCCGCCCGTGAACAGCCCGTACCCATAGCACACGTGCACGACGTCCCTTTTGCTGCCGCCTGCGGCGACTATGGCCCTCGCGCAGCATTCCTCCCAGACATCGATGTCGCGCTGCGTGTAGAACGCGACGACGCGCTTGCCGGTGGTGCCGCTGGTGGACTGTATGCGCACCGCCTCTTCCAAAGGCAGCGCGAGAAGGCCATAGGGGTAGGCCTCCCTCAGATCGTTCTTCGTAAGAAAAGGCAGCTTGTGCAGATCGTCCAGAGACCTGATATCGTCGGGCGTCAGGCCCCTTTCCTCCATTAGCTGCCTGTAATAGGCGACATTTCTGTAGACATGGCCGACAGTTTTTACAAGTCTTTCTGACTGCAGCGCCCGCATGCTTTCCCGCGTCGCGCATTCCATCTCCGGCTGATAATAACTCACTTTTACCTCCATCGCGGCCATCGGCCGCTGCAAATAGCAATATGAAACGACTACACAATTATTTCATAAATTGCCATGAAAATCAACAAGAAAAACTTGCCGGCGCACCAAAAACGCGCAGGCGGGCCGCGGCCCGCCTGCACGTCACGTTTTTCTGGTATAAGCCCGCCGGCTACAGGGCCAGCTTTACAGCTGCCCCGGCAGCCTGCCTAGTAACTCACGTTTACCATGGCAGCGGCCTGCAGCCCGCTGCCGTCTGTCAGGCGCACCGTCACTATGGCCGTCCCCGGCCTGATGCCTGTCATGACGCCTGTGGCCGCATCCACCCTGACTACCGAATTGTTGCTGGAGACGAACTCGTACTTCTTGCCGTCGGTATTCACGGTGAGCTGCATTGTGCCCTTCACCTTCATGCTGGCGCGGACCGGCGCAAGCTTGACCCAAGTCCCCGGATCTGCGCCGTTATAGGTGAACGAGGCCTTTAGGCCCTTCTCCTCCAGCACGAAGTTGTCGGAGGTGTTGCCGACGATCACGTCGAAGACGCTGCCGACATTGACAGTCCACCCCTTGCCCTGGCCATACTCGACATTTGAGGCTTCCGTCCCCGGCGACTGGCCCGGCCAGTTGGCATACTCGCCGTATGAGCCCGTCAGGACCTTGTCCGGATCCTGCCCGTCGTCAAAGTACTGCAGGTCGTCAAGCGTTATCTCGAAGGAGACATCCGTGCTTTCGCCCGGATCAAGCGAGACCTTGCCGTAATCCTTCAGTTCCTTCATCGGGCGGCCCTCAGCGGCGTGCCCGCGCATGCCCAGATACATCTGCACGACTTCCTTGCCTGCCACGCCGCCGACGTTTTTCACCGTCACGGTCGCCGTTATGCTGTCGTCGTCATCCTTGAAGTTTTCCTTGCTGAGCCTGATGTTGCTGAACTCAAAGTCTGTGTAGCTGAGGCCGAAGCCGAAGGGGTAGGCCACGCGCGCCCTGTATTCGGCTTCCGTCCCGAACTTCGTGTCGAACCAGCGGTAGCCCATCAGCACGCCTTCATCGTAGAAGACAGGGTTTGTCCCCCATCCGCCATTGGTATTGATCCCCATAGCGTCCAATCCGGCCTTCACGCCGGTCTTGAAGTAGATGCCCTTGCCTGTCGCGGGAAGTATGTTCACGCCGTCCGCCAGACGGTCCACGCCCTTCTCAAGCAATGCCACCGAGGCCGCCACGGAAGGCGAATCCGTGAAATTCTTGATAAATGTCTGCGTGGTCTTGCCCGACGGGTTTATCTTGCCGTAGAGGGCGTCCGCCATGACCTTCGCGCCGTTCTGCCCTGGATACCAGACGACGAGGGAGGCGTCGGCATAGGCGTCGATCAGCGTGGTGTCTATGGCCGCTCCTACATTGAGGAGGACTATGAGCTTCTTCCCCTTCGCGTGGAGCGCGTCGGCGTAGGCTTTAAGCGCCTTTTCTTCGACGGTGGACAGATAGTAGCCCTTGGATACCATCGCTTCGTTCTGGTCGGCATTGTTGCCGTTCGGATTGTAGTTAGTCGCGTCTTCCACCTTGGCGGGGATGTTGTCATAGCCCTCGCCCGTCTGGCGCGATATGATCATGACCCCATGGGCCGCGTCGGAATCCGCCATTGCAGCCGCCGCAGCGCCGAGGTTCGCGTCTACGGCCTCGCTTTCCGGCAATGCCGTATAGTTCCTTGTCTCGGCGGAATACCTGACTATGCCCTTATGTACCTCGCCGTTGGCCGTGGACGACGTGTATGTCACAGTCTTGGTGCGCCCTGCGGCCTCATAGATGTCCTTGACGGCGCCTGAGAGCTTGCCCCTGTCCGAAAGGACCTTCTCAAACGACAGTATGCCATCGACTGGGTCGTACTCCGCGCTGTCCCGCACGGAATCCCCTACGTAGACGCCAGAGCTGCCCGCGCCGCGTATGACGAAATCGCTTGTGGCTGTGATGGTCCTGCCCCAGCCTGCGTAGTACTTCAGGTTCGGGCTTGTGACGAGCCCGATCTTGGCCGAATCCGGCAATGGCAGTACGCTGTCCGTGTTTTTCAGCAGGATCAGGGATTCGGCGGCGGTCTCATAGGCCACATCGGACGATTCCTTCGCCAGCTCCGATCCGAAGAAGTTCTTGTGATAGTCCGTATCGTTGTAGCGCGCGCCCCAGATGCCGTAGTCGCCCTTGAACACGTTGGAATTCGCTATTGCCCTAAGGATATTCTTCACGCTGCGGTCCAGGAGGGCCTCCCCTGCCGCGCCAATAAGTTCGGGATAGTCCGTCCTTACCCCCCTTATGGCATCGCGGATCTTGTTCTTTTCGCCGTTCGAAAGGCTGCCTTCCGACAGATCCATCTGGGCCGTCAGCATCTTGGCGCCGTCATAGACCGCGCCCCAGTCCGACATGACAAAGCCTTTGAAGCCCCAGTCGCCGCGCAGCACGTCCGTCAGCAGCCATTTGTCAGCGGCCACCTGCGCGTCGTTGATCTTGTTGTAGGCCGCCATCACCGACCACGGGTTGGCCTCACGGACAGGGATCTCGAAACTCTTGAGATAGAGCTCCCTGAGCGCCCTTTCGGACGCTATGACATTGCCGCCGCCGCTGTTGCCGCCCAGCCCGGTAATGCTTCCGGGCGAGCCGCCGTTGCCGAACGATTCCTGTTCATTGGCGGCGAAATGCTTCAGCGCGGCGCCCACGCCCTTGTCCTGCATGCCCTTCGTGTATTCCGACGCGGTAAAGCCGGAAACGACGGGATCCTCCGAATAATATTCGAAGTTCCTGCCGCTGAGCGGGTTCCTGATCAGGTCATGGGCAGGGGAGAGCATGTAGTCTATGGCATAGTATCCGGCCTCCTTGCCTGTCTGCTCGCCCACCTTGTAGATCAGCCCCTTGTTCCATGTCGAAGCCAGGGATGTAGGCGATGACCAGGCAGTGGCCTTATTCTGGGTGTTCCCGCCGCTGCCGAAGTTCACGCCGGCAGGCCCGTCGCTCAGGGACATGGACGGTATACCAAAGCTGAGCATCTTCATATTTGTGTATGTGCCGCCGGCAACCCCTGAAGGCGGCTTGGCATATGTCTTCGTGCCACCTAGGAGATCGACCTTTTCGTCGAGTGTCAGCTGCTCCATGACGCTGTCTATGAGCGCGTCCTTTTCCGCATCGCTCAATTCCCCGCCAAGTATGGGGAACAGGCTCTTCAGGGCGGGATCGGTCTCAAAGCTCAGCTCCACTACGTTGCCGCTCACGAGCCCCGCCTCTGCGAAGGTCGAGCCCGGCTCCGACAGCCTCACGCCCTTGACGCGGACGAGATCGCCGTCGAGCGGGACCTCGAAGGCCGTGCCTTCAGCCATCGCGCTGCCCCTATCCGGCACTGGAGGCTCAGACCCGTCGAGGGTGTAGGTATAGTATATGTGCGTGCCATCGACATAGGGCGAGAGCAGGATCGTGGAGGTCCTGGCGTATTTCGTCCCTGCGGGCACTGCGGGCGCGCCGGTGTTCATCGGGCTCCCAAGCTTGAATATGAGTGTATGTGAGTATTCCGGGGAATATGTGCCTGCCGTATAGCCCACGACCCTCAGTGTCCTGGGTTCCCCGGCCGGGACAGGGATGTTGCGCTGCCCGGTGGTGGGGACTGCGGCCGAAAAGCGCGTAGGCGTCGTGCCGTCCACGGTGTAGTACTGGACTACGCCCTCCGCAGGGGCAGCCATCGGGAAGTTCTGGTTGTTCAGGTTGTTGATGACCGGCTCGCTCGTGCCGCCGTTCGCATAGTTCACGCGCGATGGCGCGGCTATGGAACTGTCTAAGGCAGCCCACACCGCGTAGAGCGTCAGGCCTCCATCAGGCATTGCGGCCGCAGCGCCTGGGGCATATGCGGTGCCCTCGCCGTCCGCGCTGGAATTCCAGCCATCGAAGTGTTTCCCGTCAGGGGCGGCCACAGCCGCTGGCATCCCCATTATGACGACGTCCGCGCCGGCGGCATACAGCTTGCTGTCGGCCGGCGCGCCGCCCGCGCCCCCGTTGAGCAGGTACTGTACGGCTAATGTCCCGTCATCAGCGGCAGCAACGGCAGCAAAGCCGCTGACGGGGAAAGCGCCCGCCACGAGAAGCAGGCTCAGGCCTATTGACAGGATCTTGAGCGATATCTTGTGCTTTTTTCTCATTTTCGTACCCTCCTGATTTTTGACAAATTTTAATGGGTAGGAGGGACATGATGCGCGGCAGTTCGTGCCGCCACAGCCGTCCCAACGCGGTGCGCCGCGCAGTCGGCGCGTCCGCTGTCCTTCCGGGCGCCCCCGGATTCCCCTGCACCGGCCATTTCCATATCACCTCCTACTACGGCAGGGACGCAGCAAATATCAAGCTATGCCCGCCAAAGCCACACAGCGGGCGTAGTTAACAATAACAGCGGAGGGCGTCAAATGATAATAGCCGCCCTTTGGCTATTATATCATACAAATGCGGAGCATTTTATGATATATCTGCCATCTCCGCGCAGCGGAGGGCGTCAAATGATAATAGCCGCCCCTCGGCTATTATATCATATATTACGTACCTTTGTCATATAATATGCCATCGGCGCAAACCCGCAATGGCCTGCAAAAAGGCAAAAAATTCAAAGCTTCTGCGATTTCGCTTGATTTTTCCCCAAAAAAGGATATCATATATATGATATGTATTGCGTTACGGCATAAACCCACAGTCAAGAGGATGTTTTCGGCATGACTATATTCAACAGGCTCTTATTCGGGCTGCTCATATTGATAATACCGCTGGTTGCGCTGGCGACTGCCGCGAACGCGGTTTTCAGGCTGCCCGACATATACCGCTATGAGTTCAACCGCAGCGGCGTGCTGGGCGAGATAAACCTTGAGATCTCGTCCGACGAGCTGTCGGAATTCTTTTCCGGCTATATGTTCGGATCGTTTGAGGAATTCCAGATCACGGGCTTCTATATGGGGCGGATGCGCCCCATATTCAGCATAGGCGAGGGGATTGCGATGGAGCAGATGAGGACCTTGCTCAACGAAAGCCTGCTGGCCCTATGCGGCCTGTTCGTGCTCATGCTGTTCATATACTGGTTCCTTCTCAGGCAGGACAGGAAGGAGGCGGTCAGGATTGCGTACCGCGCCGGCATGGCGCTTTACGTGATCATCGCGGCCGGGACCTCCGCCGTGCTACTGATCGAGGATCTGCGGCAACGCGCCCTGGACTCTTTCTTTGCTTATAGCTTCGATGAGTCCGACATGCTGCCTCAGCTGCTGCCGTCCCAGTTCATGATCGAGGGGCAGCTCGTGATAATAGTCATATCGCTGATAATACTGGCGGTCGGGCATTCGGTGACGAAGCGCCTGACACGGCCTGACAGGATGTTTTATTGATGCTGCCGGCGGTCGCGGGCGCACGGGCGGCTGGGCATCCAGGCGGGTGCACGCGCGGGCGATGGGACATCCAAGCGGGCGTTTATGCGCCCTATTTAAGGCCCGGCGGGCGCACGGCGCTCCAGGGCAAACGCAGTGTATAGATTCGGCAGGCGGCTAGGCGCCTCCGGGAAAGGCGGGAACAATGGTATATGTCTACCTTGCGGATGGCTTCGAGGAAGTCGAAGCGCTCACGATCGTCGATGTCCTGCGGCGGGCTGGCGTCGCCGTGCAGACGGTCTCCATCATGAAGGATCTCATCGTCACCGGCGCCCATGACGTGCCGGTGATCGCGGACATGCTGTTTGAGGATACGGCCAACGAGAATTGCCGCATGATGGTATTGCCGGGCGGCGGGCCCGGCACACAGCGGCTTTTGGGGCATGCGGGCCTGAGGGCCGCGCTCACCGCTTTCGCCGGCGAAGGCGGGAAGATCGCCGCGATATGCGCCGCCCCCATGGTCCTGGCGCAGGCCGGGCTGCTTGACGGCAAGAAGGCCACCATCTTCGACGGCATGGAAGGCGAGCTGCCCAAGGGCTCCTACAAGAAGGCCAACGTCGTGGCCGATGGGGACATCATCACATCGAGGGGGCCGGGCACGGCTATGGCATTCGCGTTCAGGCTTGTAGAGGCCCTTGTGGGCGCCGACGCCGCGAAAGGCGTCGCGGCCAAGATGCTTTGCGGCTAGGCCGCAGGCTGGCGGCTGCAAGCCACAGCTAGAAAGGGAATTTTTATATGGTATTTTCAAGCCTTGTGTTTTTAGGGCTTTATCTGCCGGTTATACTCGTGCTGTATTTTGGCAGCCTGCGTTTTTCCGGCAATTTCAAGATCGCCAATAAGGTACTGCTTGCCGGCTCGCTTTTTTTCTATTCATGGGGCGAGCCGCTTTGGGTAACGGCGATGCTGTTCACTTCGACAGTCGATTACATAAACGGCAGGCGCATAGGGGCGGCGAAGAGCAGGCGCAGCGCGAAAGGCGCCGTGGCCGCCTCCGTGATCATCAACCTGGGGATCCTGTTTTTCTTCAAGTACATGGGTTTCGCCCTGGCTACGGTGGGGGGGCTCGTCGGCGCCGACATACACTTCGCTTCGCCGGAGATGCCGATAGGCATTTCCTTCTATACATTCCAGTCGCTGTCATACGTGATCGACGTCTACCGCGGCCGGGCCGGGGTGCAGAGGAACTATTTCGACTATGTGCTGTATGTCTCGATGTTCCCGCAGCTTGTGGCGGGTCCCATCGTCCGGTACACGGACATCGAGCGGCAGATCCGCGGGCGCACGGTGACGCTCTCCGATTTCGGCGCGGGCGCGCAGCGGTTCTGCGTCGGGCTGGGCAAGAAGGTCGTGCTCGCGAACAGCGCGGGCGCAGCCGCAGTGATGCTGCTCGACGGGGATCTCTCCACCCTCCCCGCCCTGGGCGCGTGGCTCGGCATAGCCTTCTACACCTTCCAGATCTACTTCGATTTCTCCGGCTATTCGGATATGGCGATAGGCCTGGGGCGGATGTTCGGGTTTAAATACAATGAAAACTTCCGGCATCCATATATTTCCACA
>JAIRSA010000121.1 GCA_031255695.1 Eubacteriales Family XIII. Incertae Sedis bacterium
GCCTGGTTCAGTGTACGCTTTCTGCACTAAGGGCGATATGTCATCCGGCAGCGTGACGCAATCCGGGGCGGTGGGCAGGAGCAGTAGGGTGTTGAGCAGCATATAACGGCTGTATACCATTTCTATAGCGGAAGCGAACTGCCACCCTGCCGCATCTTCGATGCCTGTGACAAAGCACATTGCCTTGCTGAGCTTTTCGGGGCGCGTGCGGTCATGCCTGTGCAGGCGCCCTACGCGCTGCAGCAGCAGATCCATGGGGGCGATGTCAGAAACAAGCAGGTCGAAATCGATGTCGAGGGATTGCTCAAGCACCTGTGTCCCTACCACGATGAAGCGCTGTGGCCGGCTGCCGTCTTCTGTGCGGCTCTGAGGCCCGAGGCGACCCCTCAGCTTTTTTTCTTTCTGCATGCGGTCGGCGCCCACAAAACGTGCGTGGATGAGTTCGATGTCGGTGCCTGTCCCTGCAAAATGATCCTTTAAGATCTGCACTGTTTGCTGTGCGCGGTCCACGGTGTTGCAGATGATGCCCGCACATCCGCCGCCTGACAGCAGCGAGTGCAGCTTGTCTGGCAGCGCGCTGTCCGGCAAATGCTCGAAGGACACTTCGGTCACGCGCCCCGACTGAGGCACCGCCGCCTGTCTGATTTCGCCGCCGTCGCTGTATGTGATCAGCGGGTAAGCCCTGTTTGATGCCCAAAGCGGTTTGGCGGCCGGCGAGGCGGGCTGCGCCCATTTGTGCGCCAGCGGCGGATGCGCTCCGGAGGCCGCAGGGTTTTCGCTGCATGGCGGCGCGCCCTGCCCAGGCCGAGGGCTTGGCCCCATGTAGGCATCGATAAGCTTTCGCCTCGTCGTTTCGGGCAGCGTGGCGCTGAGCAGGATCACAGGCGTACGGTATTTGCCGAGCCATTCGAGTGCACGTTCCAGATAGCAGTTCATATAGGCGTCATACGCATGGCACTCGTCTATTATCACCACCTTGTTCGCGAGTGCAAGATGGCGCAGAACCACATGGCGCGTCTTCAAAGCCATAAACAGCAGCTGATCGACAGTCCCGACCACAAAATCAGCCAATACGCCTTTCTTTCGCCCTTGCAGCCATTCGTTTGCGACCGCGCTTTCCTCGCCGCTGTCGCCGACCCTTAATTCCGCTATGAGCCCCTGGTATTCGTCGTTGAGAGTGGATTTGCCATGCGCGAGGAACATGGAGTAGTCTGTGTCCGCATCGCTGGCAAGCGCGTCCACCCACCGCTTGACGCGCCCAAACATGGCGTCGGAAGTGGCCATGGTGGGCAGGCCGACAAACGCGCCGCCCCTTCCTGTCCTTTCGGCCAATATCTCGGCAGCCACAAGGGCCGTTTCGGTCTTCCCGATGCCCATAGGCGCTTCGATAACGATGATACCAGGTGCTTCGGTTTCTGAAAGCGCCCGGATGGCCTCCAGTTGCAGCGGGCGCGGCGTTTCTATGCCGAACCGCGCCTGGAACAGGCTGCCTATGTCGTCGGGCAGGCCGGCTGCAGACCAGTACGGCGGCAGGCCCAAACTTTCCCAAGCATCCGCCGCACGGCGTGATGACGGGGCTTGCGTGTATACGGGCGGATAGGGCAGGTAACTGAATCTGCTTTCGTCGCTCGCTAACCAATCCGTCATTATTACAAGCCCTGTCAGCAATGCCTGGACATGCAGCTCGAACTTTGCTTGCTTCAGATCGTGTTCTGCCATGCCGGCAAGCCTGCATGCGTATTGCAAAAGAGCATCTTGGACCTCGCGCCATTCTGACATGCCGGCGCCTGTATGCTTCGTATAGGCGCTTACTCTCTCCAATTCGCTCGCCGTTGGCGGGATGCCGTGATGCCCGCCTACAACAACGGCTACAGATTTATTGAAGCCTTGTTCACACAGGATCCAGTGCCCGGCCAAGCCATGCGGGATCTCGCTCGGCTTCGAGATAAATGGCATCGTAAGGCCTATGCCTTCGGCCAGGAATTCGGATTTGAGCTGGAATGCTGGCGTCGCCTTGCCTATATCATGCACTGCAGCCAAAAATCTGAACAGCCTGTGCGCCAAGGCCTGATCCGGGTGTATCAGAGCCTTAACGCCGTCAGGGACCCAAGTTTCCCATAGTTTTGTTGCCACCTCGGCGCTATCGCCCATATGGACGTAAAGCGGCAGCATTGTGTCCGACTCACGGGCGGGCGTGGAACGGCCGAAGCCGCCGCCGGGGGTCTTTGCCCACATCCGTTTCGCTTGGGCAGGCAGTTTTTCCATACTTTTGTCCTCCTTGCCTGTTTTGTGCATTTCCCGCGCAGGGTGCGGGTTTGCATACAGGTTTCGTATTTGAATGGTCGCATTTATCAGTCATGCGCGTAGCAGTCATAACAACTAAGCTTTCCATTCAAACGTTTCAAACATTATTCTATACCGGCCACCAAAACTTGTCAAGTATATTTTTGAATTTTTTTGTCTTTTTTATATGGATTTTCGTCCGGGCAAGGCGGGTGAGGCAAATTCGGCTTTCCTTGGAGGCCGAACGGCCGGGCTGGGGCCAATACCGGCCCCAGAATGGACGAATTTTGAAATTGCTTCTCTGGATTGAAAATTCAAACGCCGCAGCTTCTCGAAAATAATTGACAACTCGAACTTTCCTGCGGTAAAATGTAACAGTGGCAAACAGAAAAAACGGATATTGCAATGGCAAACGGGGGAAGCGGGCAGGCCGGGCCGCAAGACGGCGGGGTTTTTCGGGCGCGCTACTGGTTTGCATGGAATTCCATGGGTTTTGAAAGGCAGGCTCGGTATGAAATTACATATATATTTTGACTACGCATGCCCTTTTTCTTATATTGGGGTAAGCCAGATGAAATCTGTCCTGAAGTCATTCCCTGAAGTAGAGCTTGTATGGCACCCGTTCGAGCTTAGGCCGAAACCTACGGACCGGATCGCGGCCGAGCCGGATCCGGACACTGGGGAGATCTGGGATCCGGCGCTGGTCGGCGAGGCAGCGAAGGAAGGGCTGGTGCTGGGCAAGCCGTTTTCGCCCATGCCGTATACAGACAGGGCATTTCAGGGCATGCATTACGTCGTCTCGCATGGCGGCGATGTTCAGGCTTATAACGACCGCATATTCAAGGCCGTATTCGAAGAAGGGCGCGATATCGGGGATATTGACGTGCTTGTGGAGATCGCGGAGGAACTCGGCCTCGAAATATATACATTTAATAATGTCCTGCGTGAAGGGCTGTTCAAGGAAACGCAGGAGAATGCGCTCAAGCATGCCTATTTCGGCTCTGGGGTTGAAGAGGTGCCCACCTACAAGATGACGAAGCTGCGGATTTCCGGGGCGGTAGGCAGGGCGGAGATGGAAAAATTCGTCCGCGAAGGCATGGCTGAGGAGGAAAAAGCGCGGAAGTAGGCCACCATACAGCAAGGCTGCGGGGCATCGGGCCCATATGCGCAATAGGCGGCTATCGCCTGAGCCATCGCCGCCCGTCCATCGGGCCCATATGCGCAATAGGCGGCGAGAGGCTTCTGCCAGTGGCAATGTCCGCGCCAATCGGGTCCATGCGTACAAGCAGGTATGGGCGGGCTGGGGCTATTGCGCAATGAGCAGTGTTTTGTGCGGTTCTCAGGAGGTGGTTCTCTATGTCGGATGTTCAGGCTTTGTCGCATCTTTGGGGAGCTTGGGAAATCGAAGGCGCCATAGGCGAGGGGACCTGCGGGAAGATCTATGCGGCCAGGCGCGAGGAAGGCGGCAGCATCAGGCGCGCGGCCATACGCCATATCTCCATACCCGATTACGGGGAGGGCGTTGCGGGCTGCCAGCACGGGGCGGGCGCGGCCGAGATCGCCTGGGCGAAGGCCGCATACACAGGGACGCTGCAGGCCTTCATTGAGGAAATCGAATCTTTCGAAAGCCTGAGATGGCATGCGAATGCCATATTCGTCGAAGAATACCGGAGCTTTGAAAAAAAGCGGAATGTCGGCTATGACCTGCTGATACGCACCGAATTGCTGGACAACCTGAACCGCGTCCTTCGGGCGGGGCCGATCGGGCAGGCGGAAGCCATAAAAATGGGCATTGACATATGCGCACCGCTTGGGCACCTTCATTCGAAGGGGATAACGCACGGCAATATAAAAAATACCAAGATATTTGTGGACGGCGAGGGCAGATACAAGCTTGGCCTATTGTGGCGCAGGCGGTATCCAGAGCCTGATGCGGGGAACCCATACGAGGACGCGCCGCAATTTGCCGCGCCCGAATTCTATATGCAGGGGGAGGAAAGCCCGGCGGCAGACGTCTATTCGCTAGGCATGGTGCTGTACCGGCTAATGAACAAGAACCGGGCGCCGTTCATCGATTCGGGGCAGGCGGCCGTCACGTGCGAGGAAGCCACGGCGGCCACGCGCAGGCGCCTTGAGGGGGGCCAGCTGCCGCTGCCCGTGCTTGCGGACGGGGGCTTTGCCGAAATATTGCTGCGGGCCTGCGCCTTTGACAGGAAGGACAGATATGCGGATGCCCGCGAGCTGGGGGCGGCGCTGAGGCTGTATGCGGAGAAGCGCGAGATTGAGAAGCGGGGCGATTGGCTCCAGTTCAATGTGCGCACTGGCGACAGCGAATGGCGTGAAATAAAGAAAGAGTACAACAGCGAAGTGGAGATGTCCCGCAAGCGGAAGCGTGGCGGGAAGGCCCGTATCGCCATAGTGGCAGCGGCGCTCGTCTGTGCGGCCGCCATGGGCATTGCGCTGGGCTATAGCGTGCTTCCGGTGGGCGGCGTGCCTGGCATGCTGGAGGTCTTTTTGGGATCGGCGGGCCCGGCAGGCGTCAATGACGCGGCGGGGCATGCCGATGCCGGGGCTGGGGCTTCGGCTGACGCTGGCGATGGCGATGGCGGCGCGGTCGGCGGCCGCAGCGATGAGGCTGTGCCGGATGCGGTCCGCATGCCATCGCAGCCTGTGCCCACGGCAGACGCGCCGGCCGCCGATAAGCCAAGGGCAGATGGCGGCGCGGGCACGCGCGGTAGCGGGGGACCCGGCGGCGCGGGCGATGGCGAGGCAGGCGGCGATGGCGAGGCGGAAGATGGCGCCGACGAGGATGGCCTTGCCAGGGTGCTGGATTTGGAGCTTGGCGACAGCGAGATCAGCCTTGCTGTCGGGGATTCGGCACAGATTTCGGCCGAACTGGACTATGAAGGCAGCGGGCAGCGGCCCACAATGGTATGGTCGTCGGACAATGCGAAGGTGGCGCAGGTGGGCAGCACGGGGATGGTCACGGCCAAGGCCGCAGGGCAGGCGGCCGTGAGCGTCACATGCGGCGGCAAGACCGCGGTGTGCATTGTGAAGGTCGAGTGAGGCGCCTGCCGCATTGCAGGGGCGTGGAAGAGGCGGGCGCGGATGGCGAAGGGCCGGGCGCGGCCACCGTTGCGCCCATTGATGTTTTGGCGTTGCAAGAAGTTATTTTCATATAGATTTTGTGGCGGCTGTACGGCCGCAATGGAGGCAATTATGAGTGACGGCTGGTTTGGTATGGGCAAGAACGGCAAGATTGACAAGACGGGCATTAAGGCGAATGTCATATACACCCTGCTTTCGGCGGTGGTGGTCAGCTGCCTCCTTGTGGGATGGATTGACGTATCGCATGTATCAAGCGTTTTCGGCGGGGCGGGCTCGTATTCGCTGCTGCAAATCGCGGCATTTGTGCGGTATTTGGACGATTTCGCCGGGATATCGCTGGGAGGCGGTTTCCTAGGCATCATGGTCATGGTGGCGGTCGCCGCCAATGTGTTCTTCTGGTGCATGTTCGTGATACAGGCGTTCAAGGAATCTGAACTGAAACATATACTTTCCCAAATCGCTGGCGCCATGCTGCTTTTTATAGCGGGCGCGACGTTTATCAATGTAATTGTAATAAATTCGAGGGCGGCGGTTGCCGCAGCCAATATGTCGGGCGGTGCGGAACAGGACATAGCGACAATAGGGCTGACCCCGGCGCCGATAATAGCCATGGTTGCCGCGGTGCTGCTAATGGTGCTGGTCAGGGTGTTCAGCGTCGCGCCGGAGGCCGTGGACGAAGCGCCGCCGATTGTCGCCCCTGCTGCAATGCCAATGCCAAGGGACGCGAAGGTTGAGGCGCCGGCTGCGGCTGTAGCGGCAGCGAAGACCGGGATGGCTGCGGCGGTTGAGGCAGCAGCGAAGGGTGAGACGCTAGCGGCGGTCGAGACAGCAGTGGCGGCTATGACGCAGGCGCCGGCTGCGACGCCAGCGAAGGCCGAGCCGCCAGCGCAAGCTGTCGCGCCAGCAAAGGTCGAGGCGACGCCAGCTGTGGCGCCAGCGCCAGCTGTGACGCCAGCGAAACCCGCGCCCGCGCCAGCCGTGACGCCAGCGCCAGCCGCGAAGCCCGCGACGCCAGCGCCAGCCGTGACGCCAGCGCCAGCCGCGAAACCCGCGCCCGCGCCGGCCGAAACGCCGGCCGCGCCGACACCGGCGGAAGCTGCGAAGCCCGGACCGGCGCCAGCGCCAGCCGCGAAACCCGCGCCGGAAGCTGCGAAGCCCGCGCCAGCCGCGAAACCCGCGCCAGCCGTGACGCCAGCGCCAGCGTTGAAGCCCGAACCGGCGCCAGCGCCAGCTGTCGCGCCAGCGAAGGCCGAGCCGACGCCAGCCGCGAAACCCGCGCCGACGCCAGCGCCAGCCGCGAAACCCGAACCGGCGCCAGCGCCGGCCGCGCCGCCAGCGCCAGCCGCGAAGCCCGGACCGGCGCCAGCGCCGGCTGTGACGCCAGCGAAGGCCGCGCCGACGCCGGCCGAAACGCCGGCGACGCCAGCGCCAGCTGCGAAACCCGCGCCGGAAGCTGCGAAGCCCGCGCCAGCTGCGAAGCCCGCGCCGGAAGCTGCGAAGCCCGCGCCAGCCGTGACGCCAGCGCCAGCCGCGAAGCCCGCGACGCCAGCGCCAGCCGTGACGCCCGAACCGGCGCCAGCGCCAGCGGACGCGCCAGCGCAAGCCGCGCCCCCACCGACG
>JAIRSA010000132.1 GCA_031255695.1 Eubacteriales Family XIII. Incertae Sedis bacterium
TCGCTGAATGGCGGCGCGAAAGCAGGGGCGTAGGCAAGGCGCAGACCCAGCGGGACCGCACCTGCGAAGAACGCGGCGGCGCAGGCAGGGCTCAGCCCGGCGGGGCCTCATCAGCGGCGTAAACGGGGTCTCATCAGCGGCGGACGCGGCGGCGCAGCCGCCGTGCAGACCGCAACTACCATAGAGGGATAGATGAAACAGAGCAAAGACAGGCTTGACATAATCCTATACGAGCAGGGGCATTTCCCCTCAAGAGAGAAGGCGAAGGCGGCCGTCATGGCCGGCATCGTGGAGGTGGACGGCGAACGTGCGCTGAAACCGGGCACGATGGTGAGCCACGAGGCCGGCATCAGCGTGATCGCCCCCGCATGCCCCTACGTGAGCAGGGGCGGCCTAAAGCTGGCCGGCGCCCTGGACAGCTTCGGCCTGACGGTGGAAGGCAAGACCGCAGTGGATATTGGCGCTTCTACAGGCGGGTTCACGGACTGCATGCTGCAGCGCGGCGCGATCCGCGTCTACTCCGTCGATGTCGGCTACGGGCAGCTCGACTGGAAACTCCGCAACGACCCACGGGTCGTAAACATGGAGCGGATCAACATAAGGCTCATGGATCCGGCGCAGATCCCGGAAAAGGCCGACATAGTGACTGTCGATGTCTCATTCATATCGCTGAAGCTTGTGCTTCCTACCGCCGCAGCCCTCATGGGCGACGGCGGCCATATAATATGCCTTGTAAAGCCGCAGTTCGAGGCCGGCAGGGCCCAGGTGGGCAAAAAGGGCATCGTGCGCGACCCGCGCGTCCATAAGGAGGTCATCCTGAACGCCATAGGCTACGCGCAGGAGAACAGGCTCGCCGCCCGAGCGCTGATCCCTTCGCCAGTCCGGGGGGCGAAGGGAAACACGGAATTTTTGATGCTGCTGTCCAGGGCACATCCGGGCGCAGACGAGGGACCGGGCCTCGACATAGATCATGTTTTGGATTGAGCGGCCGTCCCATATACGGCCTAAAAATATTGACGAAATTAAAGGGAGAATCTCAGAAAATGAAACTATCGAATAAGATCAGCGGCATACAGCCGTCGCCAATTAGGAAATTCTTTAAATACACGGAAGCTGCGAAAAAGGCTGGGAAAAAGGTATATTTCCTGAATATAGGGCAGCCCGACATCAAAACCCCTGAGGTGTTCATGGAGGCCATCCGGCAGGACGGGCGCGAGATCATCGAATACGCCCCGTCTGCGGGGATGCAGACGATCACCAGCGCTGTCAGGGAGTATTACCTGCGCTACGGGATGGACTTCTCCGATGACGAGATCATCACCACATGCGGCGCGAGCGAGGCTCTGCGCTTCATAGTGGACTGCCTGTGCGATCAGGGCGACGAGATCATTGTCCCGGAGCCTTTCTACACAAACTACGCCGCGTTCGTCAGGGCCTCCGGCGGCATCATCGTCCCGCTGACGACCTACCCTGAGAACGAATACCATTACGCCGACAGGGCTGCCATAGAGCGGTGCGTCACCCCGCGCACCAAGGCCTTCCTGATGACGAACCCTGGCAACCCGACGGGCGTGGTCCTGACCCCTGACGAGATGGACCTGATAGCGCAGGTGGCGATCGACCACGACCTATTCATAATATCCGACGAGGTATACAGGGAGTTCGTGTACGACGGCAAGCCCCTAAAGAGCTTTGGGCAGCTTGACAATGTGGCCGACCGCACCATTATCGTCGATTCGGCGTCCAAGCGCTTCAGCGCCTGCGGCGCGCGCATAGGCAGCGTGCTGTCGAAGAACAGCGAGCTGCTGGAGAACCTGCTCAAGCTTGCGCAAAGCCGCCTCTGCGCCCCTACGCTCGACCAGATCGGCTGCGCCGCCCTCTATAGGCTCGGCCCTGAGTATTTCGACAGCGTCAGGGCCATATACGAAAAAAGGCGCAACGCCGTATACGACGAGCTGCAGAAGATCGACGGCATCATCTGCACGAAACCGTCCGGCTCCTTCTATATAACCGCGAAGCTGCCGGTCGCGAATGCCGAGGACTTCCTGGTCTGGCTGCTCTGCAACTTTGACGACAACAACGAGACCGTCATGTTCACGCCTGCCGAGGGCTTTTACGCCACGGAGGGGATGGGGCGGAGCGAGATCCGCATAGCCTACGTGCTGGACGAAGGCGCGCTGCGGCGCGCCGTCGAGCTCATCCGCCTTGCCCTGGAGGCATACAAGGCGCTGGGGAGAGAATAAATGACTCCTATGATGCAGCAATACAACGAAATAAAGCGACAGCATATGGACTGCATCCTTTTTTACCGCTTAGGCGACTTCTACGAAATGTTCTTCGACGACGCCCTGATCGCCTCCCGCGAGCTAGAGATCGCCCTTACCGGCAAGAACTGCGGCGAAGGCGAGAGGGCGCCCATGTGCGGCGTGCCCTACCATGCCGCCGAACAATACCTCGCGAAGATGGTGGGGCGTGGCTACAAGGTCGCGATCTGCGAACAGGTCGAGGACCCCGCCCTTGCCAAGGGCATCGTCAGGCGCGAGGTGACGCAGATACTGACGCCGGGCACCCTTACCAGCCAGTCCATGCTGGACGAGCACGAGAACAACTACCTCTCGTCGATCATGCTGGGCGAAGGCGGGGCGGGCTTCGTGTACTGCGACATCTCGACCGGCGAGCTGTGCGGCTGCGAGCTGTCGGGCCGGCGCACGAGGGAGGATCTGCTGAACGAGATCATACGCATAAAGGCCAGCGAGATCCTGTTCTGCCCCTTCGCCGAGGAAAGCGGCTTCACCAGTGAGATTTCAAAAAACAGCCCAGCCCGGCTCAGCCAGGCCCATGAGGCCTGCTACCGCGAGGGCGAGGCGGAACGCGCAGTGCTCAAGCATTTCGGCGTCAAATCGCTGAAAGGCATAGGCCTTGAGGAAAAGCCTGGGCTGCTTTCCGCGCTGGGCGCCCTCATCCAGTACCTCAACTCCACGCAGAAACGCTCGCTCGCCCATATCAACCGCCTGGACATATACGAGCTGGGCGGGCGCATGGCCCTGGACAAGGCGACAATAAGGAACCTTGAGCTTACCGAGACATTGTACAGCCAGCAGGCAGACGGCGCATTGCTGGGCGTGCTGGACAGGACGCTGACGGCCATGGGCGGGCGCAAGATGAAGCAGTGGCTCCGCGAACCCCTCAACAGCACGGCAGAAATAAACAGGCGCCTTGACGCCGTCACGGCCCTGCACGGCGAGATACTGCTCAGGAACAATATAAGGGATCAGCTGAAGGGCATATACGACCTTGAGCGGCTGAGCGGCCGCATATCCTGCGGCAATGCGAACTGCAAGGATCTGATCGCGCTGCGGAACTCGCTGGCCATGCTCCCTGGCATAAAGGAGGATCTGCTGGGCTGCGATGCCGCGCTACTCCAAGGCTTCGGGGAATCTATTGCGGATTTTTCCGGCCCGCAGGCCCTGATCACAGAAGCCATATGCGAAGACCCGCCCTTCCTGCTGCGCGAAGGCGGACTGATAAAAGAAGGCTATTCCAAGGAACTCGACGATCTGAAGCACTCCATACTTGACGGCCAGCAATGGATCTCCTCGCTTGAGGGCAAGGAAAGGGAGCGCACCGGGATCAAAAACCTGAAGGTCGGCTTCAACAGGGTTTTCGGCTATTATATTGAAATAACCAAGTCGTATTACGGCATGATCCCCAGCGAATATATCAGGAAACAGACCCTCGTCAACTGCGAGAGGTTCATCACGCCGGAGCTCAAGGATGTCGAGTCGGCTGTGCTTGGGGCCGAAGCCAAGATAAACCAGCTGGAATATGAGATATTCCTGGATGTGAAGAACCGCCTGGCAGAGTATATACCGGATTTTCAAGTTGCTTCGGCCGCTATCGCCGCCCTGGACGCCCTCGCGTCATTCGCGGAGACTGCGGCGCGGCTCGGCTATGTGCGGCCCGACGTGAACGACGGCACGGCCATTTCCATAAAGGGCGGCAGGCATCCCGTCATCGAGCAGAAGGTCTCCGACGGGGTTTTCGTCTCGAACGACACCTGGATCGACATGGACGGGGCTTCCATGCTCCTCATAACCGGCCCCAATATGGCGGGGAAGTCCACATATATGCGGCAGTCCGCCCTGATCGTCCTTATGGCCCAGATCGGCTCTTTCGTGCCTGCGGAAAGCGCCTCTATCGGCGTGGCCGACAGGATCTACACGCGCATCGGGGCTTCCGACAACCTGGCAAAAGGCCAGAGCACCTTCTACGTAGAAATGAGCGAGCTCGCGTACATACTGAACACCGCGACAGAGCGCAGCCTTATCATACTAGACGAGATAGGGCGCGGCACCAGCACATATGACGGGCTTTCGATCGCCTGGGCGGTGGTAGAGCACCTGTGCAGGAAGAAGCGCATACGGACCATGTTCGCGACGCACTACCATGAACTCACGGCGCTTGAGGGGACCCTGCAGGGGCTGAAAAACCTGAACGTCGATGTCAGCGAAACAGGCGGCGACATCGTCTTCCTGTACAAGATCGTGGACGGGAGCGCGAGCCAAAGCTATGGCATACACGTCGCGAAGCTGGCCGGGGCGCCCCCCGAACTGCTGGAAAGCGCCGGCGAGAAGCTTAAGGCGCTGGAAAAGGAACAGGCCATGATCCTCGATATCGGGGCAGGGGGCGCTGCCGGGGCTTCGGCAGGCGCAGGCGCAGGCACTACCATGGCGGGCGAGGCTGGCGCAGGCGCAGGTGCGGCCGGGGCTTCGGCCGTGGCAGAGCCTGGCGCTGCGGGATCCGCCACGGCAGCGTGGGTCGATCCGGCGGCCGGGGGCAGTTATGCCGGGCAGATCTCTTTCTTCAGCTTTGCGCCGGATCCTGTTGTGGAACGGCTTAAAGCGCTGGATCTGATGGAAATAACCCCATCCACGGCCTTTTCCATACTCGAAGAGCTAAAAGCCGCCGCAGAGAAGATATAACAACGCAGCCGCGAACGCCGTGATGCTGGGGACCGTGGAAGCCGCGAAGCAGGGCGGAATACTGTAATTTCGCTGCAGATATTATGGAGGGAATATGCTTACCGACATTGCCGCAATACAAGAACTGCCACAGGATATTGCCGAAAAAATCGCTGCCGGCGAGGTTGTGACCAGGCCGCTGTCTGTTGTGAAGGAACTTATAGAAAACAGCCTTGATGCAAATTCTAAATCTATAATCGTAGAGATCAAGGATGGCGGCAAGTCGTTGATACGGGTGACGGACGATGGTTCCGGCATCCCTTCCGAACAGGCAGAGACCGCTTTCAGGCGCCATGCCACCAGCAAGATACGATCAGCGGAAGACCTCGACCGTATAAACACCCTCGGCTTCCGGGGTGAAGCCCTTACGAGCATCGCGGCGGTCTCGAAACTTGAGCTGATCACCAAGACCCGCCACGAGAAGGCCGGGACCTTCCTGCGCCTTGAAGGCGGCGCGCTCGCCGACAGAAAGAGCGTGGGCACCGCCGACGGGACTACGGTGCTCGTCTCCGATCTCTTCTACAATACCCCCGCAAGGCTGAAGTTCATGAAACCTGACAGGACAGAAAGCGCCCTGATCATAGAGAAGGTGTCGCAGATCGCGCTTGCATACCCGCATGTGCGCTTCCGGCTCATAAACAATGGCGCCATACTCTTTTCGACGCCAGGGAACGGGGACCTGCTGGCGAACATCCTCACTGTCTATGGCAGGGACACGGGCGGCGGCCTGCTTCCGGCAGACAGCAGCGAGGGCGGCTTCGCCCTCAGAGGCTACGTCTCCCCGCCGTCGAAGAGCAAATCCAGCAGAAAATGGCAGATCTTCTTCATAAACGGGCGTTCCGTGTCGAGCAAGCCCTTGGAGAGGGCGGTCACGGAAGGCTACCGCGAGACCCTGTTCGAGGGCAGGCGCCCCATAGTCTTCCTGTTCCTCGAAGTCCCGCCTGACAGGCTGGACGTGAACATCCACCCCGCCAAGGATGAGGTGCGCTTCGACAATGAAGGTGAAATAGAGGCCTTCGTGGCCGCGTCCATACGCAAGGCCATACGCGTGAAGGAGGCGATACCGCTCGCTTCTTCCCCCAGGAAGCCCTTTGCCGTAATCCCACAGCAAGGCGCGGGGGATGCCGGCACCCCCTTAGGCGAGGCAGCCAGCCCGATCGACGGCCAGGGAGGCTCCGCCGGCAACGGCGCCCCCTTAGGCGAGGCAGCCAGCCTGCAGAATGTTAGCGAAACGGCTAGCCCACAATATAGCGGCGGCCGCAGCGGCGAAAACGCGGCAACAGCCAGCGGCGATGCAGGCAGACCTGGCGATCCGGCAACGGCCGACAGTGCCGCAAGCGGGCTGGGCAGTCTGGCAGCGTCTGGCGCAACCGGAGGCACAAATGGCGCTTTTCCAGCCGGCCCCGGCGAAACGGCGGCCGGCACTGCCGTGGGCTTCGGCATGGCCAGCGGCGATCAGCTCGGCATAATGAGCCTGCTGTCTGCCAAGCGCATTGAACAGGAAGAGAAGAGCGGCATATTCAGGGATATTGACGGAGAGCCTTACGCCAACCCGTATTCCGGCGGCACGCAAGCGGCGCCTGCGAAAGGCGGGCCCGTGGACATACTGGCCATAAAGCCGCTCGGCACGATCTTTATGGCATATATAATAGGCATGGACGGCAACAGCTTTTTCTTCATCGATCAGCACGCCGCGCACGAGCGCGTGCTTTACGAACGCTTCCTCGCCCAGTCCCGCAGCAGCGAAAAGCTCGTCCAGCAGCTTATTTCCCCGCTGGTGATCGAGGTCCCTGTCTCGGCCGCCAGCCAGTCCGCCGAAAGCCTCGCCCTTATATCAGGGCTTGGCTATGAGCTTGAGCCATTCGGCACAAAATCGTTCAACATAAGAGGCATCCCTGCCTTCCTCTCCATATCGGAATCCGAAGCCTTCCTGCGCATACTGCTCGAAAGCCTCTCGCTCAAGGGCGGGGAAGAAAGCACGGCCAAGATCGAACGGGTCATATCCAATGCCTGCAAAAAAGCCATAAAAGCGAACGACAGGCTTACCGAGACGCAGATCCGCGCCCTGCTCGCCGAACTGGACAAATGCGAAAACCCATATTCCTGCCCCCACGGCAGGCCGGTCTTCCTGCGCCTAGGCAAGCG
>JAIRSA010000144.1 GCA_031255695.1 Eubacteriales Family XIII. Incertae Sedis bacterium
CTGCTGGACGCGATCCTGGGGCTCATGCCGCTGGATTCCTACAGCCAGTGCCAAGTGGGCCTGATGAAGGTGGTGGACGGCGATCCGTACAAACCGGAGATATGGGGGCGCTATACAGAGATAATATCGCGGCATGAGCCGCAGTACAACAAAGTGGAGCTCATAGAGCGCTTCGAGTTCTACGAGAGGGCCAAGGAGGCCTATGCCGTGGTCGCCACATCGGAACGCGCCCTGTATGCCAATATAATCCTGCAGAAGGGCGTGGTGGCCTAGGGCCGGGCGGTCCAGGTTGTGGCGGCCTAGGCAGGGCGGGCGGCCCGTGGCATGGCACCAAACGGCATTGTGCGCCAAGGCGCTTATTGTATAAAAGGAGGAAATTTGAACATGGCAAAGAACAGACTGATCGGCGAATACCCAGTCATCGGCATACGCCCGACCATTGACGGGCGGCGCGGCGTGCTGCAGGTGAGGGAATCGCTCGAAGAGCAGACCATGAACATGGCGAAGGCCGCGAAACGGCTTTTTGAAGAGGAGCTGCGCTATTCCAACGGCGAGCCCGTAAATGTCGTCATTGCCGACACGACGATCGGCAGGGTGGCAGAGGCCGCGGCCTGCGCGGACAAATTCAAGAAGGCCGGGGTGGACATCACGCTGACGGTGACGCCATGCTGGTGCTACGGCTCGGAGACTATGGACATGGACCCCATGACGATCAAAGGGGTCTGGGGCTTCAACGGCACGGAGCGCCCCGGCGCGGTGTACCTGGCGGCCGTGCTGGCCGGGCACGCGCAGAAGGGGCTGCCGGCCTTCGGGATCTACGGCCACGACGTGCAGGACGCCGACGACACGGAGATCCCCGGCGATGTCAGGGAGAAGCTGCTGCGCTTCGGCCGCGCCGCCGTGGCGGCCGCCACGATGCGCGGCAAGAGCTACCTCCAGATCGGCTCCATATGCATGGGCATAGCCGGATCCATAATCGATACGGGCTTTTTCGAGGAATACCTGGGCATGCGCGTTGAGAGCGTGGACGAGGTGGAGATAATACGCCGCATGGAGAGAGGCATATACGACGAGGAGGGCTTCCGCAAGGCCCTGGCCTGGACGAAGGCCAACTGCCCCGAAGGTTTTGACAAGAACCCGCCGGAGCTTCAGGCGTCCGCTGAGGAAAAGGAGAAGGCCTGGGAGTTCGTCGTCAAGATGATGTGCATAATCAAGGACCTGTACAACGGGAACCCGCGCCTGCCCAAGGGCTGCGAGGAGGAAATGGCCGGGCACAACGCCATAGCCGGCGGTTTCCAGGGGCAGCGCCAGTGGACGGACTTCTACCCCAACTGCGATTTCCCGGAATCCATGCTCTGCTCGTCTTTCGACTGGGAAGGCGCAAGGGAGCCATATGTGCTTGCCACGGAGAACGACACCCTGAACGGCGTGGGCATGCTGTTCGGGAAACTGCTCACGGGCAGCGCGCAGATATTCGCGGACGTGAGGACATACTGGAGCCCGGAGGCCGTGAAGAGGGCCGCGGGATACGATCTGGAGGGCATTGCCAAGGAGTCGGGCGGCATAATCCACCTGATCAACTCCGGGGCGGCCTGCATCGATGCCTGCGGGGAGATGCGGGGCGCGGACGGCAATGGCGTCATGAAGCCATTCTGGGAGGTGACCGCAGAGGATCAGTCGGCCTGCCTGAAGGCTGTCACGTGGAACGCGGCGGATATGGGCTATTTCAGGGGCGGCGGCTTCTCGTCGCGTTTCCTGACCCGCAGCGAGATGCCGGCCACCATGGTGAGGCTGAACATGGTCAAGGGCATAGGCCCCGTGATGCAGATAGCCGAGGGCTGGACGGTGAAGCTGCCGGACGAGGTGTCAGACGTGCTGTGGAAGCGCACGGACTACACCTGGCCGTGCACTTGGTTCGCCCCGCGCGTGACGGGGGAAGGCGCCTTCAAGACGGCCTATGACGTGATGGGCAACTGGGGCGCGAACCACGGCGCCATAAGCTATGGGCATATAGGCGCGGACATCATAACGCTCTGCTCCATACTGAGGATACCCGTCTGCATGCATAACGTGCCGGAGGGGCAGATCTTCCGCCCGGCGGCCTGGAACGCCTTCGGGATGGACAAGGAAGGGCAGGACTACCGCGCATGCGCGGCCTACGGCCCGATGTACAAATAAGGCAGGCGGGCATTCAGGCCAGGCATGTGGCCGCCGCATATGCCGCCCTAGGCATGTGGCCGTCCTGGGCCTACGGCAGCAGGCGGATATGCCGTCCTGGGCGTACGGCAGCAGCCGGATATGCCGTCCTGGGCGTACGGCAGCAGCCGTATATGCGGGCCTGATGCGAAAGTCAAACGTGCGGATCGGGGGCGCCCCACAGGGCCCACACCCCAGCCCCATGAACCGCATTGAATGATATACCGTTACAGTTTTGGCTATTGTTCGGCTCTCAATGGCAGGTAGTGCTGTTCTCCGGTCAAAACGCGGATAAGATCTGCGCGATGCTTTTAGCCGTGAAGGGCAGTATAGTTATTGACTGGCGGTGCTTTCTCACTGAGCGCCCCATGAGAACGGAGGGAATTAACATGTCAAAAAAACTATCTCACAAGCTATTTTCTGTGTTGTTGGCGATTGTGCTGGCGTTCTCCGGGCTAATCTACGTTTCGCCGACGACGGCCTTGGCCGACGCGCCGGCGCCTGGCAGCCAGCCACCCCTTAAGAGCTGGTACACGACGCCTGCCACCAACTGGGAAACCCAGGCGCTCCCGTTAGGCAACGGCTATATGGGCGCCATGGTGTTCGGTGCCCCCGAACGGGATCAGATCATGATCAACGAAAAGACGCTCTGGTCCGGCGGCCCTGGCGCCAATCCGGCCTATAACGGCGGCTTCAGCGCACGTACGGTGGAGCAGAACGTGGCTGATCTGCAGTTTGCCAGGGAAGGCCTGCAGACGGCGGCCAACAACATCACCCCTGCGGTGAAGAATCCTGTGACTGGCGCTGTGACGGCGAGCACCTACTCGGTCCCCGCCGACATCAGGAACGCCATCAACCGCCTGAAAGGCCAGAAGAACAACTTCGGCTCCTACCAGCAGCTCAGCGACATATACCTGGGCCCGGTCGGCGCGGGGATCCCCGATATTGTCAGCACGTCCATCGACAAGGAGTCTGGAAGCGCCGGGGAGAACCACGAGAAGCTCTTCGACGGCAACAACGGCACCAAATACTATGGAGGGGCAGGCGGCGCAAACAACGCAGTCCCCTACACCATCGATTGGGAATATGCGAGCGCTTTCCCCACACGCGCCTATTCCATAACGAGCGGCAACGACATGCCTGGGCGCGACCCCAGCAGCTGGGTGCTGTCCGCTTCCAATGATGGCGAGACATATACGGTCATAGACAGCAGGGAAGGCGCCCACACGACATTCACGGCGCGTTCGACGGAATATACCTTTAATCTGGCAGCCCCCGCCACATATAAGTATTTCCGGCTGTACGTAAGCGCCACCAACGCCAACAACCCCCTGCAGATGGCGGAGATCCGGATCAAGCTGGACGCGCCGGCGGCGCCGGGGTTCACGAACTACAGGCGCGAGCTGGATATAGACAACAGCATATCGACTGTGTCATATACCCAGGAGGGCGTGAGCTACAAGAGGGAATACTTCACCAGCTATCCCGGCAATTTCACTGCGGTGCGCTACACGGCCGACAAGCCGGCCAGCATAAGCCGCCAGGTAAGCCTCTCATCCGTGCAGGGCTACAAGACGATAAGCGCCGAGCTGGCTGACGGCGGCGCGGCGGGCCTCATAACCCTTACCGGGTGGGTGAGCGACCACAACAAGGCCGGCGCCGCTACGGACTTCAGCAATACGCTGCATTTCGCGCAGCAGGTGAAGGTCGTCCCCAATGGCGGCACGATCTCCGTCAGCGGGAGCAATGTAGTCGTTGAAGGCGCGGACTCGCTGATGCTGATAACTGCCACAGGCACGAACTATCAGCAGAGCATGGACGCCGAATATGACTATTTCGACGATACCGACCCGCTGCCTGACGTGGCGGCGCGTACGTCCGCCGCTGCGGCCAAGAGCTTCGACGAGCTTTTTGAGGTCCACAAGGCGGACTACAAGGGCCTCTTCGACAGGGTCAAGCTGAACCTGATGAACGTCCAGTTCCCTGAGAACAAGACGACGACCCAGCTTCTGCAGGGCTATGAGCTATCAAACACCGCAGAAGAGGATCGCTATCTTGAGACACTGTACTATCAGTTCGGCAGGTATCTGCTGATCTCCTCGTCGAGGCCAGGCACATTGCCGGCAAACCTGCAGGGCATATGGGCTGCAGGCGTGGCGCCGCCATGGTCGGCCGACTACCACACGAACATCAACGTCCAGATGAACTACTGGCCTGCGGAGCAGACCAACCTTTCTGAGACGCACGAGCCCATGATCAAGTTCGTCCAGAGCCTGGTGCCGAGGGGCAGGGAGGCCGCAAAGCGGACATTCGGCAACGAGGTGCGCGGCTGGACGATATGGCACGAGAACAACATATGGGGCAACGCCGCGCCTGCGACGAGCGACGCCTTCTTCAGCCCTGAGGACGGCGCCTGGGTGGCCCAGCACATATGGGAGCATTACCAGTTCACGAAGGACAGGGCCTTCCTCGAAGAGAACTACGACCTGCTGCTTGAGTCGGCCCTCTTCTGGGTAGACACGCTTTGGACTGACACCCGCGACGGCTCATTGGTGGCGAACCCATCGTATTCGCCGGAGCACGGCCCGTACTCGCCAGGCGCGACAGAGGCACAGGCGGTCATATGGGGCATCTTCGACCAGGCGCTCGGCGCTGCGGAGGCCCTGGGCAAAACCGACCCTGAGCTGCAGGAAATCGCGGCCGCGAAGGCCAGGCTCTGGGGCGGCGGCGCCACAGACCCGGCCATCACAGGCGCCGACGGCAGGGATTACAGCTACCGCATCGGCCTAGGCGGCCAGTTCCAGGAATGGAAGGATGAGATAAACATCGACCTGACAGGCGACGGCGGGCACCGCCACACCAACCACCTCTTCCCGCTGCATCCGGGCAACCAGATCGTGGCAGGCAGGAGCGCGCAGGAAGACGCCTATGTCGCAGCCATGAAGGTGACGCTGAATACGCGCGGCGACGGCGCCACAGGATGGAGCAAGGGCTGGAAGATCAATTTCTGGGCGCGGCTGCGGGACGGCGACCGGGCGCAGAAGCTCGTAAAAGAGATACTGACACCGCTCAACAGGGGCGGATCCACGCTTGACAACCTGTTCGACACACATACGCCATTCCAGATCGACGGCAACTTCGGCGGCACGGCGGGCATAACCGAGATGCTGATTCAGAGCCAGGGAGGCCCGATCGAGCTCATGGCGGCGATCCCCGGCAAGTGGAACACCGGCGCGGTCAAGGGTCTGAAGGCCAGGGGCAACGTTGAAGTGGATATGGCCTGGGCCGAATCGCACCTCAGCAGCGCGACATTGAAGTCGATAGTGGGCGGCGACATGGTCGTCAAGTACCCGAACATCTCCACGGCTACGGTCACGGATGGCACGGGGGCGCCTGTGGCGGCTGAAATCCTGGACAGCGACAGCATAAAGATAGCCGCTGTGGCAGGGGCCTCATACAACATCGCTGGCGTGACTGAAGATGTCACGCCCGTCAATCCTTACGAGACAGTGCCCGCCGTCAGCGCGGACATCATAGACGGAGGCCTGTCGCGCGGCAGCGCGGCGCTTGAGGGGACCAGGGCCGGCGACTATGCCCTGTTCAAGAATGTAGTGTTCGGCGACGCAGGCGCCAGGGAGGTCGCTATCGAAGCTTCGTCTTTGGAGACCACGCTTGCCGGCAGCGGCAGTGTGGAGTTCCGCCTGGACAGCCCCACGGCTGATCCGATCGCCAGCATACGCGTGCGCAACACGGGCGCGCTCACGAACTATGAGAGCCTATACAGCCAGATACCGGCGGCAGTGACGGGCGCACACAACCTGTATGTGACGTTCACGGGCACGGTGAACCTGAGATCGTTCGTATTCTCCGAGACCACAACGGATGGGGCGCCCATATCCATCAGTGTGGCCGGGCTTGTGACGGGCAGGATCCCTGAGGCCGGGCAGGCGGGCTACCAGTTCTCGGCCTTCGTGGATCGCGGCGTGGCGTTTGAGTCCGACAGCCAGCTGGTGGAATGGAGCCTGGGAGGCGACACCTCCGGCGTGAAGATCGACAGCTCTGGCCTGCTGTCCGTAAAAGCGGGCTCGCCCATGCAGAATATACTGGTCATAGCCACATCGACGGAGGATCCTTCAGTTTCGGGCAGCCTCAACGTCCAGCTGCTGGACGGCCAGATCAACTCGCGCTCGTTCCGAGGGATAGACCGC
>JAIRSA010000167.1 GCA_031255695.1 Eubacteriales Family XIII. Incertae Sedis bacterium
GCAATTTCGCGGGCGAGCTGGCCAACAAGAAGCTGCGCCTGGATATTGTGGGGAGATCTGTAAATGTGATGGCCGACAGGGACAGGATCCGGGGCGTCATCGGCAACCTGATGTCGAACTCGGTGAAGTACACCCCTGAGGGCGGGCGCATACAGATCAGCGTGGAGGATGCGGGCGATATGGGCGTGCTGGTGGTGGAGGACAATGGCGAAGGGATCGACAGCAGCAAGCTGCCGTTTATATTTGAGCGTTTTTACCGCGCCGACGCGTCGCGCAGCCGGGGCACCGGAGGCACGGGGATAGGGCTGGCCATAGTGAAGTCAGCCGTCGACGCGCATGGGGGCACGGTCGATGTCCAGAGCGAGCCGGGCAAGGGCAGCCGCTTCGCCGTCAGCCTGCCAAAGGCGACGTAGGCCGGGCGGGGGGGCCGCCTGCCCGCCGCACTGGGCCCGGCTCCTGCCCGCCGCCCTAGCCCGGCCGTAGCCGGCGTTAGGCTGTAGCGCCCCGCGCCCGCCGCATTGCACCCGCCGACCAGCCCGCCGCCCTGGCCCGGCCCCTGCCGGCGTTAGGCCGTGGCGCCCTCGCAGCTGCGCATCGCCAATATGGTCTGCGTGATCAGATGATCTAGCTCCCAGCCCAGAAGCCCGGCGCCCCTTTCTATGGTCTCGCGCGAGCAGCCGGCGGCGAAGCTCAGCGTCTTGTATTTCTTCCGCACGGATTTCAGCTCAAGGTCCTGGACGCTCTTGGAGGGGCGCATGATCGCGCAGGCCCAGATCAGGCCGGTGAGCTCGTCGGTGGCATACAGCACCTTCTCCATCTCGTGTTCAGGGACGAAGTCCGTGCCGGGCGGTTCCCAGCCGTGGCTGGCCACAGCATGGATCAGCTCGTCGCTGGCCCCATGCCCCTTTAATATCTCCTGCGCCTTCACGCAGTGCTCGTCGGGGTACATTTCGAAATCGATGTCGTGCAGCAGCCCAGACAGCCCCCAGAAATCCTCGTCGTCCCCATAGCCAAGCTCCTTCGCGAAATAGCGCATGACCCCTTCCACCGTGAATGAATGCTGCAAATGGAAAACCTCCTTGTTGTACTCCTTCAGGAGCGCGACGGCCTCGTCACGCGCAATGCCAGCCATTAAAGCCATTGTGTGCCTCCCTTCTTATTTTCCTTCATTACAATAATATAATAATATTACCCTATGTCGTGCACGAGGTTCCGCACCCATTTGTCGGACAGGAAACGGTAGCCTGTCAGGAAGAGTTTCACAAACTCGTCCGCCTGGACGATCAGGACGACATAGTAAACGGGCAGTTTCAGCCAGAGCGCCCCGAAGAACGCCAGCGGCACGCCGACCAGCCACACGGTGCCGACATCCGCGAGCATCGCGAATGTCGTGTCGCCGCCGCACCGCAGCACGCCTGTGACGATGGCGGAGTTGAATATTTTCACGACCAGAAACAGGCTGTATATCGCCAGTATGAGGCGCGCGCATTCGGCGCCCTCCGGCGTAAGGTCGAACAGCAGTATGATGCCCCTTGAGGTCGCGAACAGCAGTACGCTCGCGGCAAACCCTATCAGCACGCAGATCTTCATGAGCTTGCGGGCTACGCGCGACGCGCCGGCCAGGTCGCCCTGCCCAAGCCGCTCGCCGACTATGATGAGTATGGCCTCGCCTAGGCTGAAGCAGGCCAGGATGAACAGGTTCTGTATGGTCCCGCTCGCCTGGACTGCGGCAAAGGCGGTCACGCCAATGCGCCCGTAGGCGGCATTGTACATGGACATGCCGATCCCCCAAAGCGTCTCGTTCAGCGTTGTGGGCAGGGCATTGCCGCAGATCCTCCGGAACAGGGTGCTGGCCCACGAGGTGAATTCGCGCAGCGGGCCGGCGATTTTGTTCTTCAGCCCGAAGACGGCGACGATCACCAGGACAAGCTCCGTGAGCCTCGCGATGGCGGTGGCCAGCGCCGAACCCGCCACGCCCAGCGCCGGCGCGCCGAAGTTGCCATAGACGAAGGTGTAGTTCAGCAGGGTGTTCAGCCCGAACACGGCTATGCTGATCCGGAGCGGTATATGCGTCTGCTGGGTCGCGCGCAGGGCGGCCGTGAACGGCACGGTGAAGCTTACGGTCAGGAACGATATGGCGTTGATCCTGACGAATACGCTGCCGGCCGCTATTACCTCAGGGATGTTGGTAAATATGCCGAGTATCTTCCCCGGAAAGAGCATTGCCGGGAGGAAGAAGAGGAGCAGCGAGGCCGCGAAGCAGCAGCTCACGGCGATGCCCACGGCCCTGCGTATGTTGGCGAGGTCGCGCTTGCCCCAGAATTGCGCCATAAACGTGGCTGCGCCACTGCTGAAGCCGAACATGACCATCCAGTGTATAAAGAATATCTGCACGGAAAGCCCCACGGAAGCCAGCGCTGTTTCGCCAAGGCGGCCTACTATCAGGTTGTCCACGAGGTTCAGCGAGGATGAGATCATGCTCTGCGCCGCGATGGGCAGGGCAACGCGCACCAGGGTGCGGAGCAGCCTTTCGCCGCCCTGGCCATTTATATTATCCAGTCGTTTTGTCATAGGGATAATATACCACATGCAGGCAGGGGATTCAATGGGAAACAGCGATATGGAATTCCCCGCGTGGCCCACCACGTGGCCTTAAATACGGCTTGGGGGCCGCACTTACTTTTTCAACTCACCCCCGCGCGGCCTTACAAAAAACAAAAACATAAGTTATATCCAGGAGAGGGGTTAAGAGTTTTTAGTATACTTGGGTGGGTGCCAGGGCTGCGTGGATCAGCAGACGCTCGTAGTCGTCCCCGCCGTCGGTGCAGGTGGAGAGGGTGAGCAGCCGCGTTGTGCCCTCTGGCGCGCCCAGGGCGGCGGCGAAGCTGGAAAAGTCGGCCTCGTCGGCGAAGCTGAGCCGATAGGCCTCGTCCCAGGCGGTCGTGGCCCGGGCTGAGAAGATGATATAGTCATGGCGGCTCCCGTCCGGCATGGTCACGGCCACTACCGGGTTCTGGGCCAGGAAACTAGGATCCAGGTATTTCTTTAGGCTGCCGAACATCTTGCCGCTCTTCAGGTTATGCCCATACAAGATCGCATGTTTTGAAGCAAAGCCGGCCATGCTGCGGCAGTCCATGAAGATGCTCCCCGCCGGGTTGGCGCGGCCTGCAAAGGTGGTGTTGAGGTATAAGGCGTTGTCGGCGCCGCGCGCCACGGGATAGTCTATGACCGTGCCGGGCACTGTCAGCCAGCCCACATAGTCGGGATTGATTTCCCAGAGGGGTTTGGCTGGCGCCGGGCTGGTAGGCGTGGCGCTTGCGCTCGCGGCCGCCGTGCTGCCGCCTGCCGCTGCCGAAGCCCTGCCTGCGGCCGCCGCGCTTCCGCCTGCGGAGCCGCCGCCTGCCGCTGCCGAAGCCCCGTCTGCGGCCGTGGATGCCCCGCCCGTATGCGCCGGGCCGGAGGCTGACGCGGCCCCGCCGGACACCGCCCCGGAGGCCAGCACGGCCCCGTCAGAGACTGCCCTGGATGCCAGCGCAGCCCAGCCAGAGGCTGCCCCTGCTTCATCCGCAGCTGGGGCAGCCCATTCATTGCCTTCTATTGCATCTATTGCCGAGCCTTCGGCGGGACCTGCCTGCGCCCCGCCCGCGCCCGCCGCGACGCCCCCGGCTGCCGCCTCGCTGCCGTGAGCGTTCAGGGCGAATTGGCCCTGCAGGCCGCCGTACTCAAGCTCGGCGGCATGCTGCTGTGCCAGGGCCTCAGTGATATGAGACGCCGACACCAGCAGCATGCCGAGGCATACAGCCGCCGCAGCGGCGAGCGCCAGCAGTTCCGCCCGCCCTTTTCCGTCTAGACCGGCGAGCCTGGCACGCAGGCGCCGCGTCAGCCGGCCCTGTTGGCTTGCCATCTGCGTCTGAGTGCCGCGCCTACGAGTATAAGCCCTGCCAGCGCAGCGCCGCCAAGCAATGCCCACAAGGGGATGTTGCTGTTATCGTCCGTCTGCGGGCTGGTCAGGTAGTAGTCGGTCGGCAATGCGCCTAGGCCCAGCGTAGTGTAGTCCTCCGGAGGCGGCGTGGCGCCGGAGACATGTGGCGGCGTGCCGCCGGGGCCCGGCGGCGTGGCGCTGGGATCGTGCGGAGGCGTGCTGCCAGGGCCCGGCGGCTCTATCGGCGGCACCGGCGTAGGCGGTGCCGGCGGTGTGTCGCCAGAGTCAGGCGGAGGCGGCGTGGTGCCGGAGTCCGGCGGCGTCGGCGGCACCGGAGCCGGTGGCACCGGAGCCGGCGGCGTTGGCGGAGGCGGCGTGACGGCGGGGCTTGTCGGCGTTGGCGGCGCAGGCGCCGGGGGCCCCGGAGGCGGCGGTATGACGCCCGTGCCCGGCGTTATCGGTTTGGGCGGCGGCACTGGAGCATTGGATATCATCAGCCGCAGGTGGCGGCTGCCTATCCCGTCTATGTACACCAGCTCCGCGTCGGCGGGGTCGGTCTCGGCCGTCGATATGATCCCATTGTCGTCCAAGGCGATCTTGATAGGCCCGGACATCCGCGTATAGCCACTGGGAGCGGCCAGCTCTGTAATTGTGTAGCTTCTCATATCCGGCGCCGAAAAGGACCAGAGAAGGTCTGTAAAGATGACCCCGCCGGCTTTGTCGCTATATTTCTCGTCTACGAATCCCCCGTCCTGCCTCTCGATCCGGAATCTCGCCCCCTCAAGCGGCGAACCTTCGGATCCGGTGCTTATCTTGGCGATGGAAATGTCGAATGGCCCTGGGCTGTTCCGGCATACGACAGCGGCAGTAGGCTGTTTTTCTGTCACTTCGAAAGAAACCGTGCGCCCGGCGGCTGTCTTGAAGGCATTGCTGTCATACACATCATATGAAGCCGAATAGTCATCGCTGAAGGATTCCGTGATGGCATATTCGCCAAAAGGCAGGCCGGAAATCACGCCCATCGAACCATCATTAAGGCTGAAAGTCCCGTCGATCCCGCTTATGATTTCTGCATTGCCGGCACTTTCATGATATTTAGAAAAATTGCCATCATGCAGATAGACGGGGGCCCCGCCCGCATCGGTGATCTGGAACCTGAACGGGCCGCCGGAGCCTGCATAATGAACCTTGCTGACGGAGACTTGGCCACTCCCCGAACTGCCGAAAGGTATCGCGGCGTTGGCGTACTGCACGAGCGGGTCATGCCCGGCGCCTATGAAGGCCTGCACCATATTCCAGTCCTGCTGCCCTGTGACTGGATCTTGGTACACCAGGACTGTCGGCACCTCCACTTCCCTGCCGTTCACCTCGCTGAGTTCTTCCTTGGCCAGCGCCGTGACCGCAGTGGCCTTCTGGAGATCCTCCTCGTCCTGCAAGGGCAAGAAGATGTAGAAGGGGGCGTCGCTGGATGGATTTTCGTCCACAGGATCGCTGACAGGCAGGCCGGGAAGCGTGCCGGACCCGTTGCCATATATAGGCTCGGATTTAAGCGGCTTGCCGCCTTGGTCGGGGTGGCCGTCATAGAAGACCGTGCCGGCTATGGGCGAGCTCAGCTGCAGGAGCGCAGGCTCCCGCACCCTTTTGACGTTGCCCGCTGGGCGGGAGCTGTAGGACGCGTCTGTTTCCCGCACGTAGCAGGGCCCCCATACAAGCCCGCTGCCGTCATCCACGGGGCTTATGCCCGCATTCGCGTTGTCGAAGTCTATGCCGTAAGGCCGCACCTCATCGTCCGAGTAGAGGCCCTGGGAAGGATCGGCGGCATATCCCTCCGCGCCATTGGCGAGCGCGTCAAACAGGGCAAGGAACTGCCTGTGCTTGATGCCGTTCGGGCTGTCTGGCTCGTTGCCGCTTCTGGCAAGGAAACCAGTGCTTAGGAACTTCACGTCGGGATTGGTGAAATGCCATACGACGGCCTTGGTGGCCGTGACTG
>JAIRSA010000185.1 GCA_031255695.1 Eubacteriales Family XIII. Incertae Sedis bacterium
GCCGACTGGTATACGGGGACTGTCACCGCGCCAGTCGAATTGTTCCTGTCCTCCGCGCCATGGACGCAGAGCGTGTCGATATTGTTCCCCATAAGAATCTCCTGTCTGTTGGATATTGATACTGCCTTAATACATATTATTCATATATGTATTATAGTATTATTAATTTTGCCTGTCAAGGTTAAAATTGAAAAAAATTTATGATATAATTTCGATGTATTCTATCGTATTCGATGTAAAGGAGATATGGGATGAAAGTCTTGGGCCTGGTTTCTTCGCCGCGGCGCTACGGGAATTCGGAACTGGCGGCCAAGGAGCTGCTGCGTTCGCTTCCGGACGGGTGGGAAAAGCGCATGATCCGCCTGTCCGACCTGGATCTGGCGCCCTGCAAGGCCTGTTATGCGTGCCTCGCGCGGGAGGGCAAGTCGTGTGTGCTGAGGGACGATATGGATTTCGTGCTGGAGCACATGCTGTGGGCTGACAAGATCGCCATCGCCGCGCCCTGCTACATCTTGGGTGCGCATGACGGCGTGCAGCGCCTGATCGGCCGGCTGATGCCAGTGATGGAGAGATACCCTTCATTCGCGGGGAAGCAGTGTGCCCTGGCCATTTCTTACGGGCTTCACGGCTGGGAAGGCATGGCGCGTGAGGAAATGCTGAAAATACCGCAATGCCTAGGCATGGGCCTTGCCGGCGCGGCAATGCTTGAAGCCATCATGCCAGGCGATTCGGTGCGGGGGGAAAACCTGCAGAGCCTGCGGGAGCTGGCCAAGGCATTGGAAGGCCCTTGCGGCGGGGAGCCGTATACGCCGGAGGGCGATACCCTGCTATGCCCTTACTGCCGGAGCCGCCTGCTGACGATAAAGCCAGACCGGAATTGGCGCTGCGTCCTGTGCGACGGGGGCGGTGCCATCGTGGAGGGCCCGCAGGGGTTCAGCCTGGAAGCGGATGGGCAGGCCGGGAACCGCTTCACTGCGGAACGCAGGGTGGGCCATGAAAAGCAGTTGCAGGAGGCGAAACGCAGATTCATCGAGCACAAGGCAGAGATCAAAGAGCTGCAAGGCGAGTATCGCCAAGATAGCTGGTGGGTGGCCCCTTGACGCCGGGAAATGGCCGCCGCCGTTGATATTCCGTGAAATGCCCCTTGTATCCGAATCAGAGACGTGCTATAATAACCTTGCAAATCCGAATTTTGATTCCATATTTGCAAGGTTATTTCAGAAAGGGCCCTGTAGCATGTTCGGGGAGGATATCATATATCAGGCTGGCACCGTTTATGTTGAGGAGATATAGGGGCGCGTACAGAAGGATGGTGGATTAAATGAAACAGACAATGGATTTTTTGAACACAGCGGGCACTTACTATCTTGCGACAGCGGACGGCGACCAGCCACGTGTCAGGCCCATCGGCTTCGTCATGGAGTGGGAAGGCAGGCTGGCCTTCTGCACCGCCAACACGAAAGACATGTATAAGCAGATGGTGGCGAACCCCAAGGTCGAGATCTGCTGCTATGATGGGAAGGGGAACACCCTGCGCATATCGGGCAAGGCGGATTTCGTCACATCGGCCGAGGCGCAGCGCAAGGCGCTGGAAACCATGCCGATGCTGAATGACATGTATTCCGTCAGCGACGGGGTTTTCGAGGTATTCTGCCTGGACGGCGGCAAAGCGGTCTGCTCGGACATGGGCGGCAATGTCACGGAGATGAAGATTTAATACTGTTTTGGCACTGTGCGCCGCCGGGGATGGTATGTATGCCGCTGGGGGCGGCGTGCGCGTCGCCGGCGCGGCGGCATCGGTTGGCTCGGTGCGGCGGCCTCGGCTGGCCCGGCGGCGCGGCCCTGGCTGGCTCGGTGCCGCGATCTCAGCTGGCTCGGTGCCGCAGTGCCGCGACCCTTGTCAAAAAAAACACTTGACAGGCAAAGTGCGCTGTGCTAAATTATTACTTGTGCCAGGCGTTTTGCAGAGACAGTGTTTTTTGTGTTGCCCTGCGTCAGGGAAAGTTTTCCGCAGGCGGCAGTTCTGGCTGGGTCTTTGCTGAAGCGGCGCCATGGCGGCTGGGGGTGTTTTGGTTGATGCTTATTGAAAATACGATACGGGCAAACATGCTCTGCGACTTTTACGGCACCTTGCTCAGCGAAAGGCAGCACGGGGTGGTGAACATGTATTATGCAAACGACATGTCGCTCTCGGAAATCGCTTTGGATATGGGCATAAGCAGGCAGGCCGTGCACAACATACTGAAGAAGGCCGTGGGCGAGCTTGAGCGGTATGAGAGCAAGCTGAGCCTTCTCAGCAAGTTCTGCGTAGTAGAGCAAGCGACGCGCATGGTCAAGGACGAGATAATGTGCCTAGCCGCTGAAAGGCGCGGCGACAAGGCGCTGTATAGTAGGCTGCAAGGCATATATGGGGCAATAGAGCAGATCGAGGCGATGTGAGGCAATGCCACGGCAGCGTGCCGATGGCGGTAGGCGATGTGAGGCAATGCCGCCGCAGGCGGCCACGGCAGCGTGCCGCTGGCAGCAGGCTGGGGCATATGCCCGGCGTGCCGGGGCCGGAAGCGGGCAATCCAGGATAACGGGAAAGGGACTTGAAATGGCGTTCGAAGGCCTATCGGAAAAACTCCAGGGCGTATTCAAAAAGCTGCGCGGAAAAGGCGTGCTTACAGAAAGCGATATAGATGAAGCGATGCGGGAGGTGAAGCTGGCTCTGCTGGAAGCGGATGTCAGCTTCAAAGTCGTGAAGCAGTTCGTGGCGGACGTCAGGGCGAAGTCCGTCGGGGCTGACGTGCTTGAAAGCCTCACGGCCTCGCAGCAGGTAGTGAAGATAGTCAAAGACGAGCTGGTGGGGCTCATGGGCGGCGCCAACAGCAAGCTCACCTATTCGCCCAGGGGCTTCACCGTGATCATGATGGCCGGCCTCCAGGGGACGGGCAAAACCACCACATGCGGAAAGCTCGCGAACTATCTGAAAAAGAACGGCAAATCGCCAATGCTCGCGGCCTGCGACATATACAGGCCGGCGGCCATAGACCAGCTTGAGGTGGTAGGGAACGGCGTGGGCGTGCCGGTGTTCACGATGCGCGGATGCAGCGACCCTGTCAAGATTGCTGAGTCGGCGGTCAAAGAGGCCGAGCTCAAGGGCAACGATGTCCTCATAATCGACACGGCCGGGCGCCTTCAGATAGACGAAGCGCTCATGGACGAGCTGGTGAGGATAAAGAAGGCCGTCAAGCCGCATGAGATACTGCTGGTGGTAGACGCCATGACAGGGCAGGACGCCGTGAACGCGGCGGCCGGCTTCAATGACGCGCTGGGCATAGACGGCATAGTCATGACGAAGCTCGACGGCGACACCAGGGGCGGCGCGGCGCTTTCGGCGAAGAGCGTCACCCAGCGGCCGATAAAATTCATCGGTGTGGGCGAGAAGGCCGACGCGCTGGAGCCATTCCACCCCGAACGCATGGCCTCGCGCATACTGGGCATGGGGGACATGCTCAGCCTGATCGAGAAGGCCCAGGAAAGCTTCGACGACGCCAAGGCCGAAGAGCTCGAACGCAAGATGAAGAAAAACGAGTTCACGCTTGAGGACTTCCTTGAGCAGATGGGTCAGATAAAGAGCATGGGCGGCCTCGCCAAGATCATAGACATGCTTCCCGGCATGGGATCGAAGGCGGATATAAATATAGAAAGCGGCGAGAAGGAATTTGCCCAGATGGAGGCGATCATACATTCCATGACCAAGGCGGAAAGGCGCAACCCTTCCATCCTTAACGCCAGCCGGAAAAAGCGGATAGCGGCGGGCTCAGGCCAGCCGATCCAGAAGATAAACAACCTCATAAAGAGGTACGGGGACGCGCGCAAGATGATGAAGCAGTTCATGACGGCGCCCAAACACAAGAAAAACCGCATGTTCCAAGGCTTTTGAGCCAGCGGCGGACCAGCAGGCCACGGGGCGGCGCCCCGTTTGCACAATGAAATAGGAGGATAAATATGGCTGTTAAGATCAGATTGAAGAGGATGGGAGCACACAAGAAGCCGTTTTACAGGATTGTGGCGGCGGATTCCAGAGCGCCTAGGGACGGCAAGTTCATAGAGGAGCTGGGATACTATAACCCGCTGACGGATCCCGCAGACATTAAGATCAATGCGGACAAGGCAGGCAAATGGCTTTCGACGGGCGCACAGCCGACGGACACTGTCAGGGCGCTGCTGAAGAAGGCAGGTGTGTTGGATGCCAGCGGCAAGCTGGTGTGCAAAGCGGAAGCCGACGAGGCTGCGGCGGACATGGCGCCCGAAGCGGCCGCTGCCGCGGATGCGGATGGCGCCGGGCCCGAAGCCCCCACAGGCACTGCGGAGTAGGCCTGCGGAGCAGGCTGGGCTGGCAGGCAGCGCATGGATGCAGCTGAGGCGGCCGCCGCAGGCATTGCGGGGCAGGCTGGCCTTTGGCCGGCCTTAACAAAATACAAGAATATTGCAGAGGAAACAATATGGAAGAATTGGTGTGGACTATCGCACGATCATTGGTTGAAAACCCCGATGCCGTCAATGTACGTACCGTCCAGGGAGAGGACGAGGTGGTAATAGAGCTGAGGGTGGCGCCTGAAGACATGGGAAAGGTAATCGGCAAGCAGGGGCGCATAGCCAAGGCCCTGCGTGTCGTCGTAAAAGCCGTGGCGGCGCGCGAGAACAAGAAGGTATCGGTAGAGATATTGCAGTGACCGCACATATGGGACAGACAGAAATGATCGTAATCGGGAAAATCGTTTCGGCGGTAGGGCTGCAGGGCGAGGTGAAGGTCTATCCTTATTCCGACAATATGGAGAGGTTCGGGCGTGGCGCTGAGGTGATGATCGGCGGTGCGCTGCGGCGCATTGAAAGCTCGCGTTTTGTCAAGCGGATGCCAGTCATACGCATAGAGGGGATCGCAGGCAGGGATGCGGCCGAAGCGATGCGCGGCGCCGAGCTGTGCGTGGACGGGGCGGGCCTGCCCCCATTGCCGGACGGCAACTATTACGTTAGGGATCTGATCGGCTGCAGCGTCGTCGACGAGAGCGGCGCCGAGATCGGCCGTATACGCGACGTGATCCAGAACAGCGCGCAGGATCTGTACGAAATCGTCTGCAGCGACGGCACGGCTTTCATGCTGCCAGCCGTGGCGGAATTCATAGCGGGTGTGGATATTGCGGCCAAGGCCGTGGTGGCGCGCCTGCCGGAAGGCCTGTTGGAGCTTAGGAGATGAGGATAGAGGTGCTGACGCTCTTCCCCGGCATGTTCGCGCCCGTCATGACAGAGAGCATAATAGGGCGG
>JAIRSA010000188.1 GCA_031255695.1 Eubacteriales Family XIII. Incertae Sedis bacterium
GTGCTTCTCGGCGGCGTTTTCGCCGCATCGCGCCTTTTCGCCCGCAGCTTTGCCGAGCTCGCCGCAGGCGAGGCGTACCCCAAAGCCTACATTGCCACATTATTCACTGTCTGCATCGACGCCGCGTTCAGCGCCGTCTCCGAGGCCCACGGGGAAGACGGCAGCTTCATATACGGCAACGACCTGAATATTTCGGCGGATGTGGGCAAAGAATATCTCGACAGCATGTTTTCCGGCGTATACGGCTACGCCGATTCCTCTGAAATCGTGCACATGCTCGGCCAGTCTGCCATGGATATGTCGCTTCGGGCCGATTTGGGCGGCGAATTCCTGAAAGCGGACGCCGATGCGGGCTGGCGCCTGGGCGGCGAGGAGCAGCTAAGGGCGGCCTTCGCGCTGGACGACGCCGTGTACTGCGACATCCCTGAACTGTATCCATCTGTATTGGCGCTCAAATATGAATTCTTCGGGCTTGCCGGGCCTATACGCGCCGCCGACATACCGTCCCCCGGCTTGCGCACGGACTGGCCCATCTCGCCACTGGCCATCCTGCACTCGATGTATGAACATGGCGGGGCCCTGCGCCCAATGCTCAAGCAGATGCTGGACGCGGCGGCCGGCTGCCTGGATTTTTCATTGGACAAGAAAGCCTATGTGTACGCTGACGGGGAATCCGCGCCGGCACATGCCGCCATTGCCGGGTTTGACGGCGGCAATATGCCTGCGGCCTGTGCTGCGGCGCTCAACGTCATCCTGGACAGGGAGGAATATCTAGCGGCTGTGTGCGGCTTCCTCAACGACACTGGCTATTACAGGGCCTTGGGCGGCAGCCTGCTCCAGCCCGACTATCTGGCGGGGCTGCTTGAGGATGCGGCGCACGACATCGGCATGGCGGGCGGCATGGACCGCTTCTCCGGGAGCTTCAAGGTATTCATCGACCGCCGCAACAGGCCGCTCGGCTTCTCGCTGCTCTCCGGCGGGGCTGAGATCAGCATGGGCGTGATACCCGGTTCCCGGTATGAGCTTGCGGTTGCCGGCAGCCACGAATCGTTCCGCGTATTCGGCGGCCTTGGAAGCGCCATTCCCGCATACAGCGGCACGATAAACTATGAAAGCCGGGGCGTGGCAACGGAGTTAGGCGAATTCTCGTCGCTCTCCTTTGGCAAGCAGCGGGGGCTGCCCTCCCTTTCCTTCGAGCTGGCCTTCAACGGCGCGGGCTTCGCCGCCCTCGCCACAGGGCTCAGCGCAGCGGGGCGCAAGGCCATGGGCGGGCTGTCCGGAAATATGGTATTTGCCGGCTCGCCCCTCGGCACGGATGTGGCGCTCAGCCTCGTGCTGGCGCCTGGGGAGACCATCGAGGCCTCGTCTTCGTCCTCTTTTGGGGGCATGCCGCCCGTGTCCGTGGATTCTGGCGACATCTTCAGCGGCAGCGATATTGTGTATGTCGATGCCAAAAACCCGCTCTCCGGCCTGAACGTCATGCTGCTGCTCAGCGGGGCCGCTAACATAGTCGATGGCATAGAGGCGGCGGGCTACGACCTTTCCCCGCTCATCAGCAACTATATAGGCCTGCTGCGCCGGCTCTTCTAGGGCGGCAGGGCGGCCATGCGGCACCTAGCATCCGCGCGGCATTGCGGCGGGGCAGGCGGTGTATATCCGACGGCGGCAGGGCGGGCCACATGGCGCACGTCTGGCATCCGCCACAGGGCAGCCGTATGGCGCACGCATTGCGGCGGCAGGGCGGCCATGCGGCACCTAGCATCCGCGCGGGCCCCAGCCGCAATCGAGACAATACGAGGCAATACTATGGGCGACAATATATCATCAGACAACATACGCATCGAGGCCGTGGGCATCACTAAAAGCTACGGCCCGCCGCTTTTTGCCCCTGTATCGTTCACGCTGCGCGGCGGGGACGGCCTGGGGCTGGAGGGCTGCAATGGCAGCGGCAAGACGACGCTGCTCGACATCATCTCCGGCCTGTGCCGCCCGGATGCCGGCCAGATGCGCACACATGGCACAATCGGCTATGTCATGCAGCAGGACGGGCTCTCCGGGCTGCTTTCCTGCCGCGACAACCTTCTGTTCGAAGCGGCGCTTTGCCGGCTGCCGTCCTCTGAGGCCCGCTCCAGGATCAGGGATCTGGCCGAGCAATGCGCCATTTCATCTTTTTTGGACAAGAGGCTCAGCCGCTGCTCGGCGGGCATGCGGCAACGTGTGAACCTCGCTGCCGCCCTGCTGTGCAGGCCTGGCATACTCCTGCTTGACGAGGCCTTCTCCCCTTTGGACTCAGGCTCGCGCGCCATCGTCCGCAATATAATAGCCAGCTGCATGGATGGCGGCGCGGCGGCCGTGATCGTGTCGCATGACCGCAGCGACCTCGATGCGCTATGCAGCAGCGCCATCTCATTGCCGGATTCGTCCCAAAGGGACATCGCGCGCCGGAGCCTGCCATGAAGGGGGTGCGCCTGGCCGTTGCCATAATGCTTGACGACCTCAGGCATTTCGTGAAGAGCGGCGCTTTTGCCGTGTTGGCCGCTGCACTGGGGCTTACGGGGATCGCCTGCGCGGCCAGCCTGCCTTCGTCGTTTTTCAGCTCCGGCTCCCCGCCGCCTGTCGCGATCGCGCTCGTGAACCCAGACGAGGGTATGTACGCCCAGGCGCTTCACGGCATGCTGGCCGAGCTGCCGGAGGTCTCGGCGGTGACTTGGTGCAGCCCGGACGAGGCCGAAGCGCTATTGGCGGGCGGCGAGGTTTCAGTGATAGCGGAAATCCCTGACGGCATGATCGACGCCCTCATCCAAGGGCGCCACTCCGAGATAAGGATCACCGCGCTGGATCCCATGTCCGGCGCTTCTGCCTATACGATGGCCGTGAGCGCCGCGAAGGCCATGAACACCATGCAGGCGGCCGCCAACGCATACCGCGGCGCCGCTGTGCGCTACGCGGGCGCGGATGCGGATGCCTTCTGGGAAGCCTACGCCGGCTATACGGCTTCGCTGCTGGGCGACGCCGTCTTCCACAGGCGTTTTGTCGAGGCCGCGCCGGATGCCGCCGACCCATACAGTGTCCAGCTTGTCTCGCTGCTCCTTTTCATTTTTTGCTGCGGCGGCGCCATGTATGTCTTCGCCGCCTTTGCCGGGCAGGCCGAAAGCGGCCGCCTGAGGCGGCTCTCGCTGCGCGGCGTCGGCCCGTGGCGGCTTTTCTTCGTCAAGCTCGCCCAATGCTTCATCGTGAATATTGCATCATGCCTGCTGCTCGTGTATGCCGCGGGGGCCTTGGACGGCTTCGCCCAGACTAGCGCAGCTGGGGCCTTGGGCGGCTTCGCCCAGACCGGCGCAGCGGGGGCCTTGGGCGGCTTCGCCCAGGCCGGTGCCGCAGGGGCCTTGGGCGGCTTCGCCCATACTGGCGCAGCTGGGGCTCTGGGCGGCTTCGCCCAGATATCTGGCGCCGTAGGCATTTCTGTGGCCGCCGCCCTGATCACGGCCGCAGTCTCGCCGATTTTTTGGCTGCTGTCGCTGATAGCGCCCACAGCCCGCCACATGGCGCTTGCGTCCTCGGCCGTGGCCCTACTCTGCCTCTTCACTGGCGGCGGCTTTTATCCCGCGCACCTCATGAACATCCAGATCCTGCGCCTTAACCCCGCCTACCTCGACACGGGGCTGGCAGGCTGGCTCCTGGGCGCGGGCTTCCCCGACATCGGCGCGTTTTCCTGCATGGCGCTCCCCGCCGCCGCCTGCCTGGCCGCCGCCGTGCTTATCAGACGGAGGGCTTCGGTATGCTGAGGATGTGCCTGCTGCATATAAAAGAGCTCCTTTCGCGCTGGTGGCTGCTCGCGCTGCTGCTCATATGCCAGATCGCATTTGGGTACATGGGCTCCTACGTGATGAGCGAGCGCCCGCCGGCGCTTCGCATCGCCGTTTTCAGCTACGACGAAAGCGGCATATATTCCAGGTTTATGGACTTCCTGGCAGAGATCCCAGAACTTGAGGCCGTGGAAACCGCAAGCGCCGGCGAGGCTTTAGGCATGGCAGCGGATCGGAAGGCGCTCGCCGCAGTCATAATACCGGACGGGCTGCGCGGGCGGCTATTGGGGGACGGGGCAGGCTCTGTCTTGTTCTATCCGTCGCCGGGCGAGAATTCAGGGCTTGCGGCCAAGGAATACGTCATAGCCGCCGTGCTGAAGCTGCGCGCCGAGGAACGTTTCGGCGCCGAGATGATGGCGCTCGGAATCACGCCGCCTGATATAGGCCGGGATTCCAGCCCCATACTGACGGTGAGCTATGACGGGCCGCCGCTCACATTTGACCCCTTTGCCGTAACGCCGGGTTTCGGCGTCCCGGCGATCTTCATGCTGCTGCTGGCCTTCTACAGCGCTTCCGCCATGCCCGGCGTGGACATGAAACGCCTGGCCGCTCGTGGCAGCCAGGCGCTAATACGCAGTTATATCAGTGCCGCTTCCGCACTTTTGATGGTATTCGCGACGCTTTCCGCCGTCTATCTGGCGGTCGGCAGCGCCCTTTACGGCGGGGCGCCGGGCCTTGATGTGAAAGCTTCATTCCTGGCGCTGTGCGCCTACTGCACGGCCGCCGGAGGCGCGATCGCCGCTTTCGGCGCCCGCCGCCATGCGACATGGATACTCATGCCATGGATTGTGGCGAATATGACCATAGGCGGCGGGATATGGGGGCTGTCCTTCGCCCCTGGCCCGATGCGGCCCTTCCTCCCTGTAGCCTATTTCATAGAAGGCTGCGCCGGCCATGCAGGAAGCATCGCCCGCCTGTGGGCCTGCGCGGCCATGCTCGCGGCTGCCGCCCTGCTTGCGCTCGCCTGGCGCGGCCGCAGGCGCCGCCAGACAGCGGCCTGACCGCCGCTCTGCCGGTATATATCGACGCGCCGCCCCCGCCAGCAATGGCCGCAGGCGCCGCTCCGTCAGGCATCACCGGGCGCTGGGCCGTCCGCCCGGCAATGGCCGTAGGCGCCGCTCCGTCAGGCATCACCGGGCGCTGGGCCGCCCGCCCAGCCAGCAATGGCCGCAGGCGCCGCTAGGCGTCTACACCCGCTGTTTTAGGATTTTCTCCAGCGTCTCGTTGTTTTTGTAGGCTTCCAGCAGCCTTGCCGACTTCGATGTGTCGCCTATCAGTATGCCGCCTGTGAATCGGTTATTCACGAAATAAAGCTTCTCGTAGATGCCTTTGGCCTCGTCGTGTATCTCGAAAGTCTTGTATCGCTTCGCAGGATCCGAGCCATTGTCGCCCAGGGCGAACAGCGATATCCCAAAACCGCTGAACGCGTTCGACGGTATCACGGGCTCGTATTCGGCAGTGTCGCCGGCCGCGTTGATCCCGGCCGCCTTCCCCATTTCCGCCGCCTGCATCCATATGGAGTAGTTCTTGCCCTCGTGTTCGGCGCAGTCGCCGCATGCGTATACGTCCGCCGCGCTCGTCTCCATCATGTCGCCCACTTCTATAGAGCGCCCGGCCTGTATGCCCGCATCCTTGGCAATCCCCACATTCGGGCGTACGCCAGTCGATAGGATCACCATGCCGGCCTCAAGCAATGTGCCGTCCACCAGCTTGACCCCGCTGGCCTTGCCGCCCGCGCCCACGATCTCCTCGACGCCCGCCCCGGTGTATACCTCCACTTCGGCCTTGGCGGCCGCAGCCCTCAGTATCTCACTCGCTTTCGGGTCGAGCTGCCGCCGCATCAGCCCCGCGCCGCCCTCTATCACCGCCACGCCGCTGCCGGCCTTCCTTATCTCCCAGGCCGCTTCGAGGCCGAGCACCCCGCCCCCGATCACCACGGTCTTCTTCACATTCTCCAGATACCCCTGGATCGTCTCTACATCCGCCAATGTGCGGATCGTGAACACGCCCTTGAGATCCGCGCCTGGGAACGGCGGCTTAAACGCGTCCGCGCCTGTGGCTATTATGAGCTTGTCGTAGCCGCGCCTCTCGCCGCCGCGCAATACAACCTCCTTCTTTGCCGTGTCTATCGCCTCGGCTTCGGCCCCCATCACAAGCTTTATATTGTTCTCTTCATACCAGCCGTCCGGCTTCAGGAACAGGTTCAGCGTGTCCAGTTCCGACAGTATGCCCTTGGTGAGCATCGGCCTGTTGTATGCCGGGACACTTTCCTTGCTGAAAATCTCTATGGAGCAGACCTTGTTGCGCTTCCGTATCTCCTCGCAGGCCGCAGTCCCTGCCACGCCGTTGCCTATTATGATGAAACGCTCCTTGCTCTCCGACACAAAATCGGTGTCACCTATCTCTATCTCCTCGAACTGCTCCGGCCCGACGCCGCACACCGGGCACGACATCGGCGCTTCGTCGCCGTAGACTATCTCGCCGCAGATCAGGCATTTCCACGCGCGCCGCGCCACGCTGGCCTTCTTCGGCGCCACGAACTTGCCCTCTATCACGGATTTCCCGAAGCCATAGCCGAACTCGTAGGCCTCCTGAAGATCGGCCTTGCCCGGCTTGAAGCGGGTCTTCAGCCCCTCGCCGTAGATTTTCATCTTCAATTGCAGAAGGCGCCCGATGATATTGGGCACGCCCTCGCCGCTCCAGCCGTACGAGCCGAATGCGGAAGCGAATTTCCCGCCATGCGTCTTCGCGAACATGGAAGTCGTCAGATCCCAGATGGGCTTCAGGGCCTCGCCCACCATCGTAGGCGTGCCGAAAAGTATGCCGTCGGCATGCTCCATCTCGCGCAATATCTCTTCATTGTCGGATTCGATCACGTTGAACAGCCTGACATCCAGATCGCCTGCCGCTTTGAGCCCTTCCTCTATCTTTACCGCCAATGTCTCTGTATAGCCGTACGCCGACACATAGGGTATCAGCACAGTTTTTTTCGCGTTTGGATTGAATTCAAATGACCACTGCTTGTATTTGTCTACAACCTCCTGCGGCTTGTCCACCAGGACAGGCCCGTGCCCCACCGCGATGACCTTGAGCGACAGGTCTTTTGTCTTCTCGATCGCCCTGAGCACATCCGCCTTGTATGGGCCCATAATATTGTCGAAATAGTATTTCAGCGCCCTCTGGTAGCCCTCATGGTCTTCTATCTGGTCATTTGTCACGCCGTCGCAGCTGTAATGGCAGCCAAACATGTCGCAGGTGACAAGCGTCTTGATCTCCTTGATGTATGTGAACATGCTGTCCGGCCAATGCAGGTTGGCCGCAGAGATGAATTTCATGGTCTTGTCGCCCAGCGACAGTTCGTCCCCGTCCTTTACGAGGGTGTAGTTGAAATCGCGGTTGCAGATCTCCTTCATGAAATTGATTGCCGCCGGCGAGCCGACCAGCTTCAGCTTTGGGTTTATCTCCAGCAGCTTCTCGATGGAGCCCGAATGATCCGGCTCCGTGTGGTTGAGCACGAGATAGTCGATTTCGTTGATGTCTACAATTTCACTGAGGTTTTTCCGGTACGAATCGAAGAATTTCGCTTTTGACGTTTCGAATAATGCTGTTTTCTTTGAGCCCTTCAGCAGATACGAGTTATATGAGGTCCCAAATTCCGTTTCCATTATGATGTCGAATATCCGGAGCCCCGGATCCAAGCTCCCTACCCAATAGAAGTCCTGCGCAATTTTTTTGCCTGTCATGCCGCCCTCCTTTTTCATACTGTACTCCGGCTAAAATCAGCCGCAAAAATGTCATGATTTTAATCGGAGAACAGTATTACACCTTTGCATACTTTATTTTCATGGAATTCCTAAACGTGCTTCATTCTGTTTATACCGTTCTCCGGCTAAAACGTAGATGAGATTTATGCGATGATTTGCTTGGAGAACAGTATTATTATCGACAAAATACAAAAAATTATTATAGATTACAAAGAATGCGTCAGAAAAACAATACTATATCTGCGATGGCGCTGATTTTTGCGCGGCGGCTAAGGTTATGCTTGCAACGACGCAGCGGCGGCCCCTGGCCGAAGCCACCGGGCAGCCGCTGTGCTGCTGTTGCGTTGCTGCATTGTTCTGTATTTGTATTGTCTTTATTTGAGCTCTACGTTCGCGCCGACTTCCTCAAGCTGCTTCTTGATGGCCTCGGCCTCGGCCTTTTCGATGCCCTCTTTGATGTTCGACGGGGCGCTGTCCACAAGATCCTTGGCTTCCTTCAGGCCCAGGCCCGTCAGTTCCCTCACGACCTTGATGACCTTGATCTTCTCCGCGCCGGGGCTGTTGAGCACGACGTTGAATTCTGTCTGCTCCTCAACGGCCGCGACCGGGGCGGCGCCAGCCACGGCGACAGGGGCCGCTGCGGAAACGCCGAATTCCTCTTCGCAAGCTTTCACAAGCTCGTTGATCTCTAAAACTGTCATGCCTTTGATGGCTTCGATGATCTGTTCGATATTCATTTTTTCCCTCCATAAAATATTATAAATCTGCTTGATTCAATCCATATCCGGCAATGCCCGGAAACTACTCTGTCTTGGCGGTTTCGCCGGTGCTGTCCGCTGCTGCGGGGGCCGCTTCTGCTTCCGCAGGCGCTGCCTCGGCCTTCGCCGGCTTCGCTGCTTCCGCAGGCGCCGCCTCGGCTTCCGCCGGCTTCGCTGCTTCCGCAGCAGGGGCAGCCGCCTCGGCTTCCGGCGCTGCTTCCGCAGCGGGGGCTGCCGCCTCGTCGGCCGGCTTGGCGCTTGCCAATGTGCCGTCCTCCATGGCGTCGGCTATTGCCTTGAATGTGCGCGTCAAAGTGCTGATCGGCGACTGGATGCTTCCAAGGAACCTTCCGATGAGTTCGCCCTTCGTGGGCAGCATGGCAACCTCTTTAAGGCTCTCCATGTTGAAGAAGGTGCCTTCGATTATGCCTGCCTTGAATTCCATCTTCTTGAAATCCTTGAATATCCCGTTCAGCACCCTCGCCGGGGCCACTGCGTCCTCAAAGCCAAAGGCGATGGCGCTCGGCCCTGCCAGGGCGTCCGAAAGCGCGGCATAGCCTGTGCCCTCTATTGCCCTTTTCACAAGCGTATTCTTATAGACCTTGTAGTCGACCTCGGCTTCGCGGAGCTTCTTCCTCATCACGTCCGCCTCGGCGACACTAATGCCTATGTAGTCGATCACTATCGCCGACTGCGCTTTGCCGAACTTGTCTTTAATCTCGTCGATGACTGCCTGTTTTTCTTTCAGGTGTTCTGCTGATGGCATTAATATTTCTCCTTTCTCTGGATTGTGGTATATAAATAAAGGCCCTTCCGCACATAGACAGAAGGGCCGGCTAAAAGCAAGGTTTCTCGCTTCCATGCTGCCTCGGCAGGCTCCGTGCGCCCCCCGCAAGCCTTGGCGGGGCAATCCTCCCCGTCCGCTGCTTGCCGGCGGCCCCACGGCAGATTAAGCGCGGCGCGCGCCTGCTGTCTATGGCCTTATTGTTGCCGTCCGGGCGCATGCGCCTGGCATCGCCGCAGGCGCATTGCCCATCGGCGTAATCGGCTATTAGTTGTACACGATCTTCACTGGGTTGATCTTTACCCCTGGCCCCATCGTGGCCGCGAGCGTCACGCTCTTGAGGTACTGCCCCTTCGCTGCGGACGGCTTCGCCTTCACGATGGCCTCCATCAGCGCGTTGAAGTTGCCGAGCAGCTTCTCAGGCCCAAACGAGGCCTTGCCTATCGGCGTATGGATTATGTTCGTCTTGTCGAGGCGGTACTCGACCTTGCCCGCTTTGATATCCTGCAAGGCTTTCTCTATATCCATGGTCACGGTGCCGGATTTCGGGTTGGGCATGAGCCCCTTGGGGCCGAGCAGCTTGCCAAGCCGCCCGACGACGCCCATCATGTCCGGGGTCGCCACCACCACGTCGAAATCGAACCAGCTCTCGCTCTGGATCTTCTGCGCGAGCTCTTCCGCGCCTACGTACTCCGCGCCGGCGGCCTCTGCCTCCTGCGCCTTCGGCCCTTTGGCGAACACGAGCACCCTGACGGACTTGCCTGTCCCGTGCGGCAGGACGATCGCGCCCCTGACCTGCTGATCCGCGTGCCGGCCGTCTACGCCAAGCCTCGCGTGCACCTCTATGGTCTCGTCGAATTTCGCCTGAGCGGTCTTAAGCACCAGCTCGACCGCTTCATTGACTTCATACAGAGCGGCTTTGTCGACGCTCTTGGCGATCTCCTTATAATGCTTGCCTCTTTTTGGCATTTTCCTTACCTCCCTGTGGTTCAGACGGCTTTTGCCTCCCACATATTAGTCCTGTATCACGATCCCCATGCTTTTTGCTGTGCCCTTGATCATTTCTGTCGCGCTTTCCAGGTTCGCCGCGTTCAGATCGGGCATTTTCAGCTCTGCGATCTCGCGCGCCTGCGCTGTGGTCAATGTCGCTACCTTTTTCTGGTTAGGCTCTCCCGATCCGGACTGCAGGTTCGCGGCCTTTTTCAAAAGGACCGCCGCCGGCGGGGTCTTCGTGATGAATGTGAACGACCTGTCCGCGTATACGGTTATAACAACTGGGATTATCAATCCTTGCTGATCCTGGGTCTTTGCGTTGAACTGCTTGCAGAAATCCATGATGTTTACGCCCTTCTGGCCGAGCGCGGGGCCGACCGGCGGCGCTGGGTTCGCTGCGCCCGCAGGGATCTGCAGCTTGATAAGCCCTTCGATTTTCTTCGCCATATAATCTTCCTCCTTTCTCCAAGTCTGCCATTGCCTATGGGCCTTCGGCCCGGCAATCTATATTTTGTCAACCTGGCCGAATTCCAGTTCGACCGGGGTATCTCGCCCAAACATCGAAATCCTTGCTTTCAGCGTCTGCCTCTCCATGTTGACTTCTTCCACGACCCCCATGAAGCTTTCAAACGGGCCGTTTATGACTTTGACGCTGTCGCCCACGTCTATGTCGAGATCGATGTATATCTTCTCGATGCCCATGCGCCTGACTTCGTCCAGCGTAAGGGGTATGGGTTCGGAGCCGTGCCCCACGAAGCCTGTCACGCCCTGGGTGTTCCGCACCAGATACCAGGATTCGTTGGTCACGATCATCTTTACAAGCACATAGCCAGGGAACATCTTCCTTGTCTTGACCTTGCGCTGCCCGTTCTTTATCTCGACCCTGTCCTCTGTGGGCACAATAATCTTGAGCACAAGATCCTGCATGCCTCTGTTCTCGACTATTTTTTCGATATTTACTTTTACTTTGTTCTCGTGGCCGGAATAGGTATGCACCACATACCATTTCGCCCTGTCGTTCTCGTCTTCCATGTAGCCCGCGAGCCCCAGCTTCTTCGGCCCGCCGGCCTTCGCGCTTTCTTCTGGCGCCGGGCTGCCGCCAGATGGGGCGCCGCCAGCCGGTTCTTCATCGAAGGCGTGGCTGCCGGATGCGCCGCTTTCAGGCGCGCCGACGCCAAAGCCGTCCGCGTACCCGGCTATATCAAGGCCATTGCCTTTTTCTCCGCTCATTTCGACATCCTTCATCATCAAGCGAATTCAAATCCGAGCGTAAGCTTGAGGCCTTGCATGAAAACGAAATCGCACAGCCAGAACATCAGCCCAAAACCGACGCATGTCAAAAGCACGGTCCATGTATAGGAAATGAGCTCCTTGCGTGTCGGCCACACGACTTTTTTCATCTCGACCCGGACTCCCATGAAGTACTCTTTAAGCCCGGTCCTGTTCTTGGGGTTGGTGGATTTTGCTTTCGCCGCCGCGCTCGCAAGCGCGCCCTTCTTCTTTACGTCCTTGTCCTTTTCAGTCGCCATCTGCGTTCTCCCTACTTCGTTTCTTTATGGGCAGTATGCTTTCCGCAAAACTTGCAGTATTTGCTCATCTCTATGCGATCCGGATCGTTCTTCTTGTTCTTGATAGTGTTGTAGTTCCTTTGCTTGCATTCGGTGCAAGCAAGCGTGACCTTTACCCTCATCTTATTACCTCACTTTCGGCAAAGCGGCCTATGCCGGGTTTAAATCGCCAAAAATCAGAGTTATGCGTTCCAACTCTGTAAATTTTACCCATATCTTGCTCTGTATCCGTTGCAAATGACTGCATTTGAGCCATTTGACGCTCATTTAGACTAACATAAATACATTGCCGTGTCAACTGTTTTTTTTGTCATGGCGCGAGGCGCGGGATGCTGCGGAATGCCAGCGCGGGATGCTGCGGAATGCCAGCGCGGAATGCCAGCCATAGGTTTCGACCAGCGGACGGTATTAGTATATCATAGGGGGCTTGGAGCCGCGGGCGGCATTTCCGGTGCCGATGCCCCGCCAGCGTCTGGCCGCAAGGCAGATTATTGACAATTGCCCGAAATTGTTTGCAGTTGTATGTCTTTTATCGCTAAAACCTGCTTATTTGGTAAGTTTTCAAAAAATAATCGAAAATTTCACATATATCTCTTCCCATTTGTTATAATAGTGTAATGGATCCCAAACCCGCCTGTGTATCAGCCGCGCCGTCGGGATCCCGCTCGGCTTTGGCTGGGACAGGACTGTTTCAATTTAGTTGAATTGTTTCTATCACAGGTCACTATTGCCTGGAAAATTGCGAGGAGGTCTGGTTATGAAAAAAATCGGCGGCAGAATCAGAGAATTGCGCATGCAGCAGGGTATGTCGCAAAAGAACCTTGCGGATGCCATCGGCGTAAGGGAGCCAACGCTGTCACGCTACGAAACCGGCAAAAGGGTCCAAAGTTGGGAGATATTGTGCTCGCTTGCCGATGCATTCAATACCACCATAGACTATCTTCTGGCGCGTACCGATGCAAGCCCCCCGCTCTCCGAAACATTTACTGAAGACGTTGACGATATGAAATTGCAGCTTTACCGGTACTATATATGTTTGAATAGATACGAAAGGGAAATACTTAGAGAAAGGGCGCAAACCTTGTCGGAGCTTCCGCCGACATATAGCAGGCCCCCTGCCCTGGCGCAGGAGACGCAGGAGGGCGGCGCAAGGCCTTCGCGCACCCGGCTTTCAGCGCGGGCGGCCCGCAAACGATAGCATCTCTGGGCTGTAAGCGGCCCCTGCCGTCGGCCGGCGCCGGCTGGGGCCGCTGGGCCAGGCCAGGGGCTGCAACAGCGATACTGTTGGCATTGGCAGCGGCCGCAATGGCGGCGCCGGCTGGGCTGCCGACAGCGGCCGGCACATTGGCGTCAGCAATGGCGCAAGCGGCCGGATTTGGCGTTTGGGCCGGCTGGGCCAGGCCGGCAGCGGCCGCACGGCACCGGGGCCGCCGGGCCGGCGCATCGGCTCAGGCATTGGCTCAGGCATTGGCGGGGCATTGAGGATCTATTTGTAGGGGCGGTACATATTTGATGAAACGGCACAGCTATAGCCCCGAAACGGGGATAAAGATATTTTTGGTCATCTCGGCGCTCGTGGGCCTCGCAATGGGCCTTAGCGACGCGCTGTTCGCCAACTATTTTAAGGAAGCCTACGATATAAATGCCCAGCAGCGCGGCTTCATCGAGATCCCGCGCGAACTGCCCGGAATCCTGTCCGTGCTTTTCATTGCCGCGCTTTCAAGGTTTGGCAATGTCCGCAGCGCTGTGGCCGCGCAGATTATGAGCCTTGCGGGCATGGCCGTCCTCGGCTTCTCGCGGCCCGAATATTCGGTGATGCTCTTCTTCCTGTTCATCTATTCGTCCGGCGTCCATATGTACATACCGCTCGGCGACAGCATAGGGCTTTCGCTTTCGACGGGCAACAATATGGGGCGCACGCTTGGGCGCTTCAACAGCCTGAGGATGGCTTTCCTGATGTTTGCCGGCGTGGCCACATTCCTGGGCTTCAAGACCGGCATATTCAGCTTCGAAGTCCCGGTCACGGTCTTCATCGTCTCCGCCGTCTCATTCGGCGCGGTCGCATTGCTGCTGCTTTTCCTTTATCGTACGGGGAAGGGCGGCGGGCGGGCCGATAGCGGCCTTAAATTCGTCTTCCGCCGTGAATATCTCCGTTATTATGTGATCTGCGCCCTCTTCGGCGGGCGCAAGCAGATAATGCTCGTCTACAGCCCGTGGGTGCTGATTGATCTGCTGGACTTCAAGGCGGACACCATGTCCATACTCGCTGTCATCGGGGCGCTCATCGGCATATTCTTCATGCCGGTGGTCGGGAAATGGATAGACCGGTACAGTGTCCGCAATGTAATGATGGCCGAGGCCCTTGCATTTATATTTGTATATGTGGCTTACGGCCTGCTCAGCAGGTGGGTCGACAATTACGAAGTGGCGCTGACCGGGTTTGGGATGATGATGGTGTATCTGCTGAACATCATAGACAGGATGTCCGCTCAGTTTGCGATGACGCGGGCGATCTACATGCGTTCCATCGCGCTCGCCGCCGAGGATGTGACCCCGTCGCTGACGCTCGGCATGGCGATCGATCATGTCGTGGCCATCATAGGGGCATCGCTCTGCGGGAGCGTGTGGTTCATCTGGGGGCCGGAATACGTCTTCATCCTGGCCGGCGCCATGTCGCTCATGAACCTGATCGCCGCGATGGGCATACGGAGCCCCGAACTGTATGGGCCGCGCCTTTAGAAGCCCGCAGCAAGCACGGCGGGGCTTAGTCCCTGCCCAATGCCAGCCCCAAATATACGACATTATCGCCAGGATTATAGTAATACGGCTCGATATCCGTGAATCCTAGTTTTCTATACAGCGCGATGGCACCCTTCATCGATGACAGGGTATCCAGCAGCATGCGGGCGTACCCAATATGCCTGGCATCATTTATGGCCTGTTCGGCCAGTGCGCGCCCGACGCCCAATGCCCTGAATTGGGGCCGGACGTACAGCCTTTTCATTTCGCATGCCCCGCCGCCGAAGGGGCGGACCGCGATGCACCCTGCCAAACTGCCGTCAAATGTGGCAATATACAGCCGCCCTTGAGGCTCTGCGTATTTGCCCGGCAGAAACGCCAGCTCATCTTCAAAGTTCTGAAAGCACAGATCTAGCCCCATCGTTGTCTGATACTCGACAAACAGTTCCCTGACCTTATCGAGTTCATCATATGCGGGCTGTATTTTAAGCAGCATAATCCAGACTCCAAAACAACAATCCCTAATAAATGCCGGCCGCCCGGCGGGCGCCGTCCATCCAATAAATGCCAATCAGATCGTACCATTATCCGCCTCAAAAGTCAATCATTTTCAGCGAACATTGGGCGGGGCCGGCGGGTTTTTGAGTTTTTTATGTTGGTTTTTCGCCAAAAACTGGCTGGCAAGCCCTCGACTTTTCCTGCCTCGTATGCTAAAATTATGTATTGCTTGAAAACTTGGCGCTATCCTGTTTTTATATTGTGTGCGGCATAGGAGTATTGCTTATGGGCGCGGACGCGCAAAAACATAATGAGCCTTCGGCGGGCGGGGCGGCAGTTTCCTGCGCGGCGGCGGGCCAGCATCAGGCGGGCGGGGCGCTTGCGGCCGGGGCGGCATCCACGTGCGCGGCAGCGGGCCAGCATCCGGCGGGCGGGGCGTCATCCACGTGCGCGGCGGCGGGCCAGCATCAGGCGGGCGGGGCGGGGCGCCTGTTTACCGCAGCCAGCCTTTTCTGCGGCGCCGGCGGCCTTGATATCGGCTTTGAGCGCGCAGGCTTCAAGACGCTCTGGGCCAATGACTTCGACCGCGACGCATGCGAGACCCACAGGCTTTGGAGCAAGGCCGATGTTGTATGCGGCGATATCTCGCGGATCGGCGCGGGGGATATCCCCTGCACGGATGTCATACTCGGCGGCTTTCCCTGCCAGGGGTTCAGCCTTTCCGGCCCCCGCAAGATCGACGACAGCCGCAACCGGCTGTACAAAGAATATGTCCGCATAGTGTCTGCCAAACGCCCCCTGGCCTTTATCGGCGAAAACGTCAAAGGCCTGCTTACGATGGCGGGCGGGGCTTTTATGGACGCCATCGTCGCGGAATTTTCCGGCTGCGGCTACGATGTCTACTGCCTGCCTGTCAACGCCAGGGATTATGGCGTGCCGCAGGACCGTGAGCGGGTCATCATCGCCGGTTTCCGCAAGGATCTGGGCATACGCGGCTTCGCGCTGCCCAAATGCGCCGGGCGGCCGCAGACGCTGGCCGACGCGCTTTCGGGGCTGCCGCAGGCGGTGCCTGGCGATGTGTGCGACGCGCCCTTTTCGCCGCGGTACATGTCGCGCAACCGCAAGCGCGGCTGGGGCGATGTGTCATACACCATCCCGGCCATGGCCAAGCAAGTGCCCCTCCATCCCGGATCGCCCGACATGGCGAAACTCGGCAAGGACATCTGGCGTTTCGGCGACGGCGGCACGCGCCGGCTCAGCTACAGGGAATGCGCCGCGATACAGACCTTCCCCGCCGATATGGAGTTCGCCGGCGATCTGACGAGCAAATACAGGCAGATCGGCAATGCAGTGCCCGTGAAGCTCGCCGAATGCGCGGCCAAGGCGGTCCGCTCGGCACTGGCATTGGCATAGGCATCGGCATTGGCATTGGCATCGGCGCAGGCTGCGCCAGATTTCGGATTATTCGGATTAATGATATTATAATATTGAAATATGAGGAGGATGAGTTTTATGCGAAGCGACAAAATTAAGGCAGGCCCTGGCGGCGCGCATGTCCGGGCCCTTCTGTACGGGATGGGGTTTATAAAGGAAGAGATCGAGCGCCCGCTTATTGGCGTCGTCAATTCCCAGAACGAGATCGTGCCGGGGCACAGGCTGCTTGATCGTGTTGCCGAAGCCGTAAAGCACGGCGTGCTGCTCGCGGGCGGCAGCCCTGTGGAGTTCCCGTCCATCGGCATATGCGACGGCATTGCCATGGGGCACGACGGGATGAAATACCCATTGGCTAGCAGGGAGCTGATCTGCGATTCCATAGAAGCCATGGCCGTGGGGCACCAGTTTGACGGCCTCGTCCTTATCCCCAACTGCGACAAGATAGTGCCCGGCATGCTCATGGCGGCCGCCCGCCTCAATATACCGGCGGTGGTCGTAAGCGGCGGCCCTATGCGCACCGGCTTCCTCGACGGCAGGACGCTCGATTTCAACAGCGTGATGGAAAAGATCGGGCAATGCAAGAATGGCGGCTGCAGCGAGGAGGAACTTGAGCGCGTCGCCGAGCAGGCCTGCCCCGGCTGCGGCTCATGCTCCGGCCTTTTCACCGCAAACAGCATGAACTGCCTCACCGAGGCCCTGGGCATGGGCCTGCCGTTCAACGGGACGGCGCTCTGCGACAGCGGCGAGCGGATACGCATAGCGAAGGCTGCCGGCCTCAAGATCATGCAGCTTGTGAAGGATGGCATCCGGCCACGCGACATCATGACGGAAAAGGCTTTTGAAAACGCGATCACCGTGGACATGGCGATGGCGGGTTCCACCAACACCGTGCTCCATCTGCCCGCGATCGCCCACGAGGCGGGGCTTCGGCTGGAACTGGCCACATTCGACAGGATCAGCGAGAAGACGCCCTATATCGCCAAGCTCAGCCCCAGCGGGCACCATCATCTGGAGGACCTCCACAGGGCCGGCGGCATACCCGCGATAATGAACGAGCTGTCCAAAAAGGGCCTTATCAATGAAGGCTGCATGACCGTGACCGGGCTTACTGCCGGCGAGAACACCGCCGATACGCCCATCCGCGACAACAGCATCATACTGCCTGCCGACAGCCCCTACCGCAACAGGGGCGGCCTGGCCATACTGCGCGGCAACCTGGCGCCGGACGGTGCCGTCGTGAAGGAGTCCGCAGTGGCCGAGGAGATGCTCAGGCACTCCGGCCCCGCAGTGGTATTCGACTCGGAGGAGGAGGCAAGCGCCGCGATATGGGGCAAAAAGATAAAGAAGGGCGACGTGATCGTGATCCGCTATGAGGGGCCAAAGGGCGGCCCTGGCATGCGCGAGATGCTCTCGCCCACTTCGTCCATTGCTGGCATGGGCATGGACAAGGACGTGGCCCTGCTCACCGACGGCAGGTTCTCCGGCGCGTCTAGGGGCGCGTCCATAGGGCATATCTCGCCTGAAGCCATGGACGGCGGCCTTATCGGCCTCATCCGCGACGGCGACATCATACATATCGATATCCCGGGGAGGAAGCTGTCCGCCGAACTTTCGGACGACGAGATCGCCGCCAGGCGCTCGGCGTTCAAGCCCCCCGAACCCAAGGCCAAGACAGGCTACCTAGCCAGATATTCAAGGCTTGTGACATCGGCGAACACCGGGGCCGTGCTGAAATAGCCGGCCCGCCCCCGGCGCTTGATCTGGCGGCCTATGCGCCCAATGCAGAAGCTACGGAATACTGAACTTTGGTAAAGTTTCTACGCCAAGTGGCGATGATGTTGGCGTAGATAATGGCGTAGATAAAGAAATGAGGGAATGAAATGAGCAAGGTTATCCATTTTGAAGTACAGGCAGACGATATTGAGCGTGCGAAAAACTTTTATGCGAATGTGTTCGGTTGGCAGTATCAAGATTATAGCGATTATGTGGGTGCTCCGTATTTTGGCGTAATTGCCGGAGAAGAAACTGAACAGGGCGCGAACGGCGCAATTTTACCTCGGGGCGCTGCCCGGCCAACTCTCGGACAGGGGCTGAATTCATTTTGTTGCACCATGGGTGTTGCGGATTATGACAAAACTCACGACCTAATCATCAAAAATGGCGGTGAGGTCGCATTGCCCAAGGCTGCTTTGCCGGGTATGGCATGGCAAGGCTACTACATCGACACAGAGGGCAATACTTTTGGCATCCATCAACCCGACGAAAACGCAAAATAGCCATTTACCACAAAGGCTAAAACCAGCCCGGCGATTGATAATTCAACCGTTTCGGAACGTTGCCGTATGAGTGGGAAAACCCCGGCGTCCCATGCCGCCGGGGTTGCTCCCGGCATATTGCAAAGGCCCCTCGCAATGAAGGGGCCTTTATCGTCTGTCTGTTTGTTTATTTACTGCTCATCCGCTTGTCCGCCATCGGCGGGCCTATCGTGGTCAGAAATAGCTTTCCAGTGCCTCCATCAGCGAGTCTATCTCTATGGGCTTCGCTATATGCCCGTTCATGCCTGCGTCCAGGCATTGCTGTATGTCCTCCTTGAATGCGTTCGCCGTCATCGCGACTATGGGCACATTTGCTGTGTGGCCGCTGCCCAAGGTGCGTATGCGCTTCGTCGCGCCGATACCGTCGAGCACCGGCATCTGGACATCCATAAGCACAATATCGTAGCTTTCGCCCGCCTCGAACCGCCTCACCGCCTCCAGGCCATTTTCTGAGCAGACTATTTCTATGCCTGTCTCTTCGAGTATCCCCATCATGATCTCGCGGTTTATCTCTATGTCCTCCACGAGCAGCAGCCGCTTGCCCGTCCAGTCATGGCGCCCCTTGCCGCCTGCCCGCCCTGGGTGCCCCTTGCGCATCGCGAGCGCCTTGTCGGTCAACTGCACTATCTTGTCGTAGAGCATTGACGGGAGCACGGGCTTGGCGATGAAATTCGTCACGCCCAGCGGCCTCATCACATCTTCCATATCAGTCCAGTCCTTCGCGGAGATCATGACTATCACGCCGGCATATCCGGCCGCATTTATTTCCCGTGCCGTATCCGCGCCGTTCATGACCGGCATGCCCCAATCCAGGAATATTATGTCATATGGCACGCCCTCCTCCTCGGCGCCCGCTATCAGCGCCAGGGCCTCCGCCCCGCCGTGCGCGATGTCGCATTTCATGGAATAGCTGGCGAGCATGCTGGCGAAATAGTCCGTGACATCCCAGTTGTCGTCGACCACAAGGATCCTGAGAGACGTGACCGCCCCGATATCCCTATGGTCGTATTTCACGCCGCCCCACTTTATGCCTACTTCAAATATGAATGTAGCGCCCTTGCCCAGCTCGCTTTCCACCCATATGCCGCCGCCCATCAGATCCACTATCTTCTTGCATATGGCAAGCCCCAGGCCTGTGCCGCCGAACTGCCTCGTAATGCTGCCGTCTGCCTGCTCAAATGAGCGGAACAGCTTTGACTGCTGCTCTTTGGATATGCCAATACCGTTGTCGGCCACCTCTATGCGCAGCATGGCGCCTTCGCTGCCGTCCCCTTCTGCCCTTATGCGCATGGTTATCACGCCGAGATCCGGCGAGAATTTGCTCGCGTTCGTCAGGAGGTTCATCAGGATCTGCGAAAGCCTCAGCTCATCGGCAATGACCTTGCGCTTGAAGGGATGCGGGAAGTCGATGAAAAACTCCTGGCTCCTCTCCTGCAGCTTGACCTGCATGACATTCATGACGTGTTCGATCATCTTGTCAAAGTCGAACTCATTTTCGGATATCTCGAACTTGCCCGATTCTATCTTCGACATGTCCAGCACGTCGTTTATGATGCTGAGCAGTTGCCTCGACGAATCGTCTATCTTGTTCAGGCATTGCTGCACGCGGTCCCAGTCCGTCGTCTTCTTCGCTATGGTGGCCATGCCGATGATCGCGTTCATCGGGGTGCGGATCTCGTGGCTCATGCGCGACAGGAACTCGCTCTTGGCCACGGTACTGGCGAGGGCCTCCTCCTTCGCCCGTATGAGCCCTTCGATCATCTCAGCCCGCCAGATAGCGGCCGCGACGATGACGCCGCCCGAACTTATGATGTCCTCTTCCTCTTTGCCGAAAACGCGCTCCCTTGTATGGTCCTCGAAGCTTATGAAGCCCCAGAACTTGGCCTCAAGCATTATCGGCGTGACCATGAGCGTTCTGATGCCTTCTGCGGCCTCTGGCTTTTCAATGGCGCCCGGAGGGATGTCCTTCACCATTATATTGACGATGTCCAGGCCATCCTCGCGCACCCCCGGTATGCCGCCCAGCACCTCCGCAAACGGCGCCTCTATGAGCTCTGGCGTCTCGCCGCTGCGGCTCCACGCGAACACCTGGCGGCTTATCAGGACGCCGTTTTCGCTCCGGTTCTGCCAAATGTACGCGCGATCCACGCGTATTGCGGCAGCGAGCGAGCCGAGTGCCCTGACGATGCGGCCGTTCATATCGTCCGTGTGGATCTCCGCCATCAGGCTGTCCGCCACCTCGTTCACTGTGGACAGCAGCCTATCGCGCCGCGCCAGCAGATCCCCCTTTTTCCACAATGCCGTCAGGTCCGCGAAGCATCCCGATATGGCGAATGTATCCATATAAGGTATTTTTTTCAATATAATCTTCATGCTGAACTGTTCGCCCAGAAGCTTGATCTCGGTAACGATCTGGACCTCGCCCTGGCTGGCAGCGGTCTGGATCATCTCGATCAGCGGGACAGTGCGGCTGCCGTCCGGCTGATGTTCCGGCACACTTTCGTCAAAACGCTGCAAGAAGCCGGCCAGGGCCTCTTCCTTGTTTGTGAACCCCATGTATTCCATCGTGATCGTGTTGCAGTCTATGCACTCGAACCTATCATTGAACAGCACATTTATAAATGGGCTTCCCGCGAATATTGTGGCCCGTGCGCATACCCTGCATCGTTCCGCCTCCATCGCCCCGTCCGCCACGCCTGGCCCGCAGCCTATCTTGATACACTGATCATGCGCACTTTCGGCACTTCCCCAGATATACGGATTATTCATTTCTTAGCACTTCCTTTTGGTGTTTTGACTTATGATGTTTTGACTTATAGTGTAATAAAATGCCTGTTATCGTTTCATGCAAAACTCCTTTCAATATAATCATATATTTTTTGACGAAAAAAGTCAACAAATTCAACGAAATATATTATGGAAGACTGCGGGGATGGGCTTCAGTTCGAGCGGGAGTGGACTGGACGCACAGCACAAGGGCGTCGCACAGCACAATGGCGTCACACAGCACGTCATATTCCAGTTCAAGCGGGCGCGGGCGGGGTCCGCATGCAAACGCGGGCGGGGTCCGCATGCAAAAAAAGGGGATGCGCCCCGAAGTTCTGTGGGGAGATGGCCGGACGGTGGCGCACAGCAAAAAAGGGGATGCGCCCCGAAGCGGCTGTATCGGCCTGCCTGGGGCGCATCCCTAAAGAGTTCAAATGTTTTTCTATTTTATAAGCTGCCCGATTAGACGATGCCCTGGGCCAGCATGGCGTCGGCGACCTTCTTGAAGCCTGCGATGTTGGCGCCGGCAATGTAGTTGCCTTCGAGGCCGTATTCCTTGGCCGCGTCGTCAATCCTGTGGAATATATTCACCATGATCGTCTTCAGCCTGCTGTCCACTTCCTCAAAGGTCCAGGAGGTGCGCGAGCTGTTCTGGCTCATTTCGAGCGCCGATGTCGCGACGCCGCCTGCATTCGAGGCCTTGCCTGGGAAGAACACGATCTTGTTCTCGAGGAAGAAGTCCGCGGCTTCCTGCGTGGAAGGCATGTTGGCGCCTTCGCCGACGATCTTGACGCCATTCTTTGCAAGCGTCTTGGCGTCGTTCAGATCCAGCTCGTTCTGCGTAGCGCAAGGGAGCGCGATGTCAACAGGCACATCCCATACCTTGCCCTTGCCGACTTCGACGTACTTGGCGCTCTTCTTTGCGGCGGCGTAGTCTGTAAGCCTGCCCCTCTTGACGAGCTTGATATCCTTGATCAG